>CBFGVE010000372.1:0-3462 GCA_965651915.1 uncultured bacterium | reverse complement strand
AGCCGCTCGGCGGTCGCCGCGACACAGTAGCCCTTGGGGCCCTGGTCCACCATGGGGACGCCTTCGATGACGAACTCGCTTCCCTGCTGCTTCACCCGCTTGCGCAGGTCGATGGTGGTGAGCAGGCGGTGCTGGGTGGGGGCGCGGGCGGCTCCGGGGAGAAGGTGGGCGGCCATCGAGGCGTCGTAGGGTCGGAGGACCAGCCGGATGAACTCGGCCCGGAAGGCACCCTGCCGTTCCTGGGTGTAGCTCCATTCCAGCTCGACGCGGCTGGGTTCGGCGACCCAGACCTTTTTGCGCAGGGTGGCCGCCGCGGTGCGCTGCACGTCGCGCAGGAGAACGCCGGCCTTGCCCGTCCATGCATCGACCGCCTCGCCGGCGGCGCGCACACGCTGCTGGAAGGACTCGGCATCCAGGTCGCCGTGGTCGCCCCGGCTATAGAGTACCAGGGAGACCTGGGCCAGGGCGTCCCCGGCGAAGGCGGCGTTGGCTTCGACAACGCCAGCTTTGCCGATCGCGAGCCCGGGCTTTCGCGTTTGGGCGTTCCGCCCGCCCTCCACGGTCAGCCAGCGGAAACCGTGGGCCTGGAAGGTCTGCATGAAGGCCTCGGGACTGGTGGACCAGAGGTCAGGGGCTTTCAGGTCGGCCTCCAGGGACTGGGCCCGGGACGGGATGGAGAGGGCGAGAACGAGGAGTGAGGCTAGGAGAGAACTGCGCATGGGGTTCATAGGATTCCAAGGTACGCCGGGCTCTTTGGCCTGTAAAGGGAGCGGCGGCATTTGCCTTTGCACGAAACCGACGTAGCGTTAGTCTCTCCAGGTTCCGTCATGCCCTCCGAGAAAGTCAGCGCCAAGCTCCAGACCCTTCCCGCGAAGCCGGGGGTCTACCTCATGCGCGACCGCCGGGGCAAAATCATCTACATCGGCAAGGCGGTTTCCCTGCGGAACCGGGTGCGCTCCTATTTCCAGAAGGGCTCTTTGCGCAGCGCCCCGCCCAAGCTGCGGGGGCTGATCCGCTCGATCGACGATTTCGATTTCCTGGTGGTGCGCAGCGAGGCGGAGGCGCTGCTGACCGAGGGACGGCTGATCAAGGAATACCGCCCGCGCTACAACGTGGATTTCAAGGACGACAAGCGGTTCCTGCTCCTGCGCATCGACCTGAACGAGCCCTTCCCTCGCTTCCAGCCGGCGCGCATCCGCAAGAACGATGGCGCTACCTACTTTGGTCCCTATGTGAATAGCCTCAGCGCGCGCGAGGCAGTGGAGTTCTGCGAGCGCCACTTCGGCCTGCGCCGCTGCCCTCCCCGCGAGCCTGGGCCAGCGGACTACCGGCACTGCATGAACGACATCATTCGCTTCTGCTCCGCGCCCTGCATCGGGCGGGTCAGCCGCGAGGGCTATCTCGAACGGGTGGCCGAGGCCTGCGCCTTCCTGCGCGGCGAGCGGCCCCAGGTGCTTGCGGAGCTGGAGGCGCAGATGCGCGCCGCCGCCGAGGAAAGGGAGTACGAGCGGGCCGCCGCGCTGCGCGACACCCTGCACTTGCTGCGCGAGGCCGTGCGGCAGCGGGCGCGCGGCACCAGCGACATCAAGATGAAGAACGAGGACGCGGTCCGGGGAGTCGAGGCCCTTCGCGAGCACCTGAAGCTCGCCCAGCCCCCGCGTATCATCGAATGTTTCGACATCTCCAACATCTCTGGAACCTATGCTGTGGGCAGCATGGTCTGCGCCGAGGATGGCATGCCCAACCGGAAGCGCTACCGGCTGTTCCGCATCAAAACGGTGGAAGGCATCGATGACCCGGCGATGATGGCCGAGGTCATCCGACGCCGTTACAGCCGGGTGCTCGACGAGGAGCGCCCGCTGCCCGATCTCGTGCTGGTGGATGGCGGCATCACCCAGCTCCGGGCCGCCCAGGCCGAGCTCAAGCTGCTGGGGCTGGAGTCGCTCCCGGTTGCCGGGTTGGCTAAGCGCTACGAGGAGATTATTTCCGAGCGACCGGGTATGCCCCGCACCCTACGGCTTCCCCGCGAGTCGCCCGCGCTCAAGGTGCTGCAGCGCATCCGCGACGAGGCCCATCGCTTTGCGCTCACCTACCACCGCCGTCTGCGCGGCAAGCGTATCCGCGAGTCGAGCCTGGACGACATCCCGGGCGTGGGCGAGAAGCGAAAGCTCCAGCTCCTCCAGCATCTGGGATCCATCGACCGGATCCGCCGGGCCAGCGCAGAAGAGATTGCCGGGGTTCCGGGCATCGGGGAAAGCTTCGCCCAAGCAATTTTTGCCCACCTGCACGCGGAGGGTAAGCCCAGCAGCTAGGGCTGTCCGCCCCCTGTGGAGGGCTGGAAGGCGAGCGAGGCGGAGTTGATGCAGTAGCGCAGCCCGGTGGGTCGGGGGCCGTCGGGGAAGACATGCCCAAGGTGGGCGTCGCAGGCGGCGCAGAGCACCTCGGTGCGGGGGTGGCCCATCAGGCTGAGGTCGCGCTCCTCGGCGATGTTTTCGGGATGGAGCGGCCGATAGAAGCTGGGCCAGCCGCAGCCCGCTTCGAACTTGTGCTCGGAAGAGAACAGCGGAGTGCCGCAGCACACGCACGCGTAGGTGCCGGAGGCCTTGAGATTTCTCCGGTGAAGGGCCGCTCAGTGCCTTTGCGCCTCGCCACCTGGTACTGGATGGGGGAGAGGCGCGCTTTCCATTCGCTGTCGGGTTTGCGGAGATCGCTCATGCGGTCAATGTCCCTCGCCGGCTGGGGATGTCAAGGTGGGGGGTAAAATGACAATAATAAATGACTGACCCCTTTTTAGGGGCGGTGGTTGGTTAGGAGGCGGAGGTTGTCGGACAGGCGGGAGGGGCGGGACTGACGGAGCCAGGCGTGGGCGAAGTCTTGGGCCATTTGGGTCAAATCGGTGCGGAGGGCGCGGACTGATTTCACGGCGGGCGGGGTGCCTCCGCGCAGGGCTTTGCCGTGGAGGATGCAGCGGAGGGCAAGCCGGTTCATCTGCAGTGCCATGAGCAGATCCTCGTGGGTGTCGGTAGCGAGTGGATGGAGGCGGCGGCCCTTGGGACGGGGTGGACGGGGCAGGGCATCCAGCTCTCCGAGCAGCGCAGCGCTGGCCTCGGCGTCGGCTTCGGCGATGCGGTCTCTGCGGTGCCGCTCGGGCATCCACACCGGGCTGCGCGGAGTGAGGCCGCGGAACGGGTTGGTGCCGGGAAGCAGCGGGCTGCTGAATACGTGGTAGAGCCCTTCCGCCCCGGGCTGCTCCTCGCTGCGTCCGAGCGTTTCGAGAAGCCGGGCGTGGGTCTCGGCGGAGGCCTTGCCGAAAATCTGCGCGCAGAAGCGCCGGGTGAAGTCCTCCGAATCGACGGCTCGCCCGTTCCAGGCCTGGGCAGCGCCATAGGCGATGCCGTGCAGGCTGGCGCCCGGAAGGTTACGGTGGCCGAAGTCGCCCCAGTCGGTCATCAGGTAGCCTTC
>CBFGVE010000371.1:0-3469 GCA_965651915.1 uncultured bacterium | reverse complement strand
AGAGAACATCCGTGAAGTAGAACTCGGCGTAGGAGAGCTGCCAGAGCAGGAAATTGCTCAGGCGCACCTCGCCGCTGGTCCGGATCATCAGATCGGGGTCGGGGATGTCGGGGGCGTAGAGGTGGTTGCGGACCGTGTCCTCGGAGATGCTGGCGGGGTCCAGGGTGCCGGCCTTGGCCTCCTCGGCAATGCGCCGGGCGGCATCCACCAGCTCGGTGCGTCCGCCGTAGCTCAGGGCGAAGACGAGGGTCCCCTTGGTATAGTGTGCGGTGGCCTTCATCACATGCTCCAGTCCCTTTCGCACCGGCAGGGGCAGATCCTGGGTGCGGCCGATGGTGCGGAGCCTGATCTCGTTTTCGTGCAGCTCGTTCTCGTTCATCCGCAGCGAGCTTTCGAGCATGCTCATGAGGCCCATGACCTCGTCTTTGGGGCGGATCCAGTTCTCGACGCTGAAGGCGTAGAGGGTGAGGTACTCGACCCCGTGCTGGCGGCAGGCGCGCACGGCGGCGCGCACCGACTCGGCCCCCGCCTCGTGGCCCTTCAGCCGGGGAAGGCCCTTGGCCTTTGCCCAGCGCCCATTGCCATCCATGATGATGGCGACATGACGGGGAACAGCGGGTTTGGAGTCCTGGCTCATGGGATGCCTACTGGGAAAGGGGGAGTTCCATCGTGCTGTGGCGTCCGGGACCCACCGAAATGAAGCGGGCGGGCACCCCGGTCAGCTCCTCGAGGCGGCGGATGTAAAGCTGGGCGCGTTCGGGGAGTTCCTCGAAGCAGGTCGCCTCGTGGGTCGAGGCCATCCAGCCCTGGAACTCCTCGTAGACCGGCACGCAGCGCTCGAGCCTGCGGCAGGAGGCGGGCATGCTGTCGGTGCGCTCGCCATCCACCTCGTAGGCCACGCAGATCTTGATCGTCTCGACCTTGTCGAGCACGTCGAGCTTGGTGATCGACCAGGTATCGATGCCGTTGAGGGTGGCGGAGTAGCGGGCGAGAACGGCGTCGAACCAGCCGCAGCGGCGGGGACGCCCGGTGGTCGCGCCGAACTCCGCGCCCTCCTTGCGGAGGAATTCGCCCACACCGTCCTTGAGTTCGGTGGGGAACGGACCCTCGCCCACCCGGGTGGTATAGGCCTTGATCACGCCGAGCACGTGGTGGATGTGGCGGGGGGCAACGCCGGAACCGGTGCAGACGCCGCCGACGGTGGTGCTGGAGGAGGTCACGTAGGGATAGGTGCCGTAGTCGATATCGAGCATGGTCCCCTGGGCGCCCTCGAAGAGCAGCGACTCCCCGCGGGCGATGGCCTGGTTGAGCATGGTGACGGTATCGGCGATGTAGGGGCGGAGGCGCTCGGCGGCAGCGGTGTACTGGGTCACGACCGCCTCGACATCGACCGGCTCCGCGCCCAGCGCCTCCAGCACGATGTTGTTCTCCTGGAGGCGGGCGCGGATGGTGTCGTCGCGCTGGGGCTCGAGCAGGTCGCCCATCCGGAGCCCGGTCCGCGCGGCCTTGTCGCCGTAGGCGGGCCCGATGCCCCGCTTGGTGGTGCCGAGCTTCTGCTTGTTGGCTCGGCTGGTCTCGCGGGCCTCATCGCGCAGGCGGTGGTAGGGAAGCACCACATGGGTACGGTCGCAGATGAAGAGACGCCCCTCGGTGGGGATGCCCTTTTCATGGACCTCGTCGATTTCCTTAAGCAGGGCAATGGGGTCGACCACCGCGCCGTTGCCGATGACGCATTTCTTGTCGGAGCGGAGGATGCCGGAGGGAATGAGGTGGAGCACATACACCTGGTCGCCGACCTTGACGGTATGGCCGGCGTTGTTGCCCCCCTGGTAGCGGACGACCCAGTCGACCGCTTCGGTCATGAAATCGATGATTTTTCCTTTGCCTTCATCCCCCCATTGCGCCCCCAGCAGCACGGTATTTGGCATGAGATCCCTTTCAGCGAGCGATACGCGGATTCAATAAAATGGTTGGTACGCAAAACAATACCCCCATGGAGGGGGTTTTAGCGGCTGAGAAGGTAGACCAAGCCGGGGGGCGGGTCAACCGGAAAGGAACCGGACACCCCCAGCCCCCACCCCACCGCCGGAGTCAGCCCTTAATATATACCTTATCCTCCTTGCCGGGCTGGAAAAGAGCGACCGTACTTCCAGCGGGCGGTATCGTGGACTTGGAGATGCTTATACGTTAAGGGCTGTCCCCCGGGAGTGGCTAGAACGCGCCGAAGAAGATGCTGGTGAAGGTGGTGATGGGGGCGGTTTCGCGGAAGTCGTCTACCGTGGCGCGCAGCTCGTGGACCAGGAGCTGGACCTGGAGGTATAGCTCGTCGTCCTTCGCGAGCTTGCCCAGGGTGCCCTCGCCCCGGCTGATCGTGCCGGTGATGTCGCTGATCGACGCGGCGGCGTCGCTCAGATTTCGGTACAGCTCGTCGTCCTCGCTCAGCAGCTTGCCCAGCGTGCCCTCGCCCCGGGCGAGACGGTCGCTGATGTCGCGGAGGCTGGCCCCCACGGCAGCAAAGTCGTTGTACATCGTGTCGTCCATGAGCAGCTTGCCTATCGTCCCCTCCCCCGAAGCGAGCTGGGCCGAGACCTTCTTCAGGTCCGCCGCCACTTCCTGGATCTCCTGGTAGAGGCCGTCGTCGTTGACCAGCTTGCCCAGGGTGCCCTGCCCCTGGTTGATCTTCGCGGTGATCTCCTCGAAATGGGCCATGCTCGACTTGAGGTTGGCCAGGATGCCCCCCTCCTCCAGCGCGTCGCGCACCGACTCGACCGCCTTGCCGGCCTCGGCCATCAAGTCCACCGGGGGCAGGCCGCGGACGATCGAGCCCTCGGGAAGAAACTCCGCGTCGAGCGATCCCTCGTAGATCTGGATGTGGCGGCCGCCGAGGGCCGAGGAAGCCGTGATCTCGATACGGTAGTCGCGGCGCAGCTTCACATCGGAATCGAGGGAAAGATCGACGTAGACGCCCTCGGGCTCAAGACGCAGATCCTTCACCTTGCCCACCTTGAGACCCCGCACATGCACATTGTCCCCGGCCCGCAGGCCCAGAACATCCTCGAAGGCGACGGTCATGCGGTAGGACTCGCGGAAGATGTTCTCGGTGCTGAGGACGATGGTGAAGACGGCCAAGGCCAGCAGCACCATGAACATGAAAAACCCCACGGTAATCTCCATGGAGACTTCTTTTGCCCTGCTCTTTCTCATTGCGACTGCTCCGTTTCCCAGGCGCCGCGCCGGGTGATGTATTGCGCGTCCAGAAACTCGCGCACTTGGGGGTTGGTGGACTGAATAAACTGCGAAGGAGGCGAAACTTCAATCATTTTGCCAAAATGCAGCATGCCGATGCGGGTACCGATGGCCAGGGCGCTGTGCAGGTCGTGGGTGACGACGACGCTGGTGACGCCCAGCTCCCGCCGCAGCTCGTCGATGAGATCGTCGATCGCCCGGGATATCACCGGGTCGAGCCCGG
>CBFGVE010000370.1:0-3478 GCA_965651915.1 uncultured bacterium | reverse complement strand
CACCGCGCAGCGGTGCCTCCCAATTTGCGGAGCAATTTGGGACCGGCTATCGCGTCAGCCAGGCGTCAGGTGGTAGCAGTGGTCCCTTTCTAAATATCATCTCGCCTTCAGCATTCGTCCCCCTGCTTTCATCCCCCATCCCTCAAACACCCCGCATGCTAAAATCCCACGAATCTCAGGCTGGTACCTTTTCCCGCTATTTTCGAAGGAATTCGAGCGCCTCGGCGTCGGCCAAATCCTTGGTTCTTCCCGACGCCCTCTTGTTGCGTATGAGATCATCAATGGATGGGATGCGAATCTCTATCCCCTCGATGGTGACTTTGGATGAGCACGAAAGCGCTTCAGCAAAATCGAGTCCTGATGCTCCGGTAATGATATCGATCCGCCGTGGCGCAACGCCGATCTGAAAGATCGTATCGTCCTTCTGGAGGTCCTCCAATGTCAGCCCGTGAAACGGTGCGCCGAATCGTTCCAGGGCACGCAGAACGGCTGCCGCGTTGTCGGGGGAGGGCATGACCCAGATGTCGATATCCATGGTCGCGCGCGGATAGCCATGCGCGGCCAAAGCGTAGGCGCCGACGAGGAGAAACTCAACCCCCTCGTCGGACAAGCACTGCAACATCTCTCTGTAGTCGTCGTTCAACATCGTGGTGTTTGCTCAGCGAAGCAACCTCTCGTGTCAGGGGCCAGACAAGAGCCAGGCGACTGGCCGCAGTACCGGGAACGGGGTCGTCCTGTTCCAGGTCCGAAAGCCGGCCTATTTTCGTGATCAACTTGTTCATGCTCCAAATGTAGCATTGTCCGACGATTCCGACAATCAATTGCTTCCTGCGCAGCGGCAGGAAGCGGTTCTGGAGTGCGTGCGGCAACGAGCGCAGCGAGGCGACGCCGCTGCTTGGCCTGCGGAACAAAGCAAGAAGCGACCCCGGCAGGAGTCGAATACCTCGGGAGGGTGCCCGCACCAGGGGCTAAGCTAAAGGACCCCTCCGGGGGCCAGCCCGATGCATGGGTCTCATCATGTGCGGCGTACGGAGGCATCCGGAAACTATTCGTAATGACGAGCGATTCTCCGAGATAGTAGTAAGAAGAGTCGCAGGCAGATTATTCCTCCGTGTACTCCGTGCCTCCGTGAGACCCAATCCCGTCCCACCAACGCCTAAACGACCGAATGACAAGGCTGTAGAGGCTCCGCGCGACGCGGTGCCGCTCGCGGAGCGGCCTCTACAAGCCCGGGCCGAGTGGATCCGGCGCCTCGACAAGACGCTCGAACGTGACCGAGCGGATGGTTAGATCCGCGCGGCGGGCGTAGTCGAAACCGAAATGGAAGAAGCGGCTGTCGGCGTTGGTGTAGTGCAGCACCGCCGGTGCCCCCTGCCGGACCTCGGCCCGGGTCTCGGAATCGCCCCGGCGACCCGTGCCCATGGTGAGATGGCCCAGCAGGGTGCCTTGGGGGGCGTCACTCTCGAAAGCCATGCTTACGCGGTAGGCTCCAGGTTCCAGGTAGAGATGCCGCGCGTAGAAGATGACGGCGTTGGGATCGTAGCGCTTGCGGAAGGCAACGCCGTCGAGGCTATCCAGCGTGTAGCCAGCCCGGAAGAAGGCGGTGGCGGGCACGGTGAGCGATTCTCCGGGCTGCGGCGGGACCCAGCCGGCATGGGTGAGGATCAGCGCGTCGAGATCAAGCACGCCCTCCAG
Source organism: uncultured bacterium (assembly GCA_965651915.1). Lineage (GTDB taxonomy): Bacteria > Verrucomicrobiota > Kiritimatiellia > CBFGVE01 > CBFGVE01 > CBFGVE01. Next base: position 1,783 of record CBFGVE010000370.1, on the reverse strand, counting down.
CACCCGGATCCGAGCAGTCTGCTCGGCGTTGGTGCGATGTCCCGGCACGGCAATCCGCTGCCAGGTCCAATCGGAGCTATCCACCGAAAGGGTCTCGGTGTGCCGCGTTTCCGCATCGGGCTCCAGAATCAGCTCGTAGCGTCCCGTGCCGCGAAGGCGGATATGCCAGTCCATGGAATAAGGTCCGGCGGTGCGGATGTAGCGGCTGTCGACCGGCTGCTCCATGGGGCCAGCCACGCGGGCGTAGCGTCGTCCGATGGCCTCGTCCGAATCCTGCACGACGCCCTCGGGCCATTCGCTGCCTCCCCAGTCCCAGAACCGAACCGGAAACAGCACCGGCAAATCGGGAGGCGGCTCAACCGGGCTTCGGGGTTTGGATAGAATGCGGAAGCTCCAGGCCGGACCGTCGCGCCCGAGGCGCTCCAGCCGGGGATGGCCCAGCAGGTTGAACAGCGTGGCGTCGACCGGGAAAGAGCTGACCTTCTCGGGAAAGGCGTCCTCGTGGAGGATCACGTAGCCGATGCCGCGTTCGAGCAGGCCGTCGAGCTGCGCATCGGTGGGATAGCCCGAGTTCATTGGGCTGTAGGGGTCGAAGATCGTCTCGATGTACTCCTTGCGGGCGGTAGGCCGGTAGCCATTGACCATGCGGAGCCCATAGAGCGAGACGTAGTGCTGGTAGAGCGAGGAGAAATGCGAATCACCGGGCCAGAGCGGCAGGACCAGGACGCGGGGCGTCTCGCCCAAATCCCGGGCCTGCTCCGCAACCGCGGCATACGCGCCCTGGTGGTCGTCGAGCAGGCTGATCGTGGGATTGAGGCGGCCCTGGTAGTCGAAGAACAGCGGCAGCAGCAACGCGAGGCAAACGCCGCGCAGCCCCCACCGGGGGAAAATGCGGCCGGCTTTTGGCAGCGCCATCGCACCAGCCACCAGGAGTAGCGCGGGGAGAATACAGAAGATCTTGTCGGGCTGGCGGATCATGCCGTAGGGCGGAATGATTTTCACCAGGGCGCGCCAGGCGCGCGGACCGAGCGGATTCTTGACCCCGGTGGAAAGCACGAAAATCGCTGCGATGCCCAGCAGAAGCAGCACAAGCACCCAGGCGCGGGCGCTGCGCCGCCGGAAGGCCCGTACCAGGCTCCAGACCAGCGCGGCGGATAGCAGTACAACACCGTAGACCCCGACGTAGATCTTGCTGCTGTCGCCGTGCGGGCTGAGATTCAGCAGACTGCCGAGTCCGTGCGAAAACAAGGCAACCTCATGTTCGGATCGTCCGGACGAGCCTATCGCCGTGCCCTGGAGTCCCTGATGAACGCCAAGCGCCTTGTAGGCGGCGAGACCGAGGAAAACCAGCAGCGGCACTGCGGCCATCACCCATCCCCCTAGCTCGCGCCAGGTGGGCCAGCGCCAGCCGCAGCGGTAGAGATAGGTCAAGGCGACCCAGCAGGGCGCGAGGAGTACATTGAAGAAGAACACATGGGTATCGCCCCACTCGGCGAAGAAAATCGCGCAGCCCACCAGCGCGGCCCCGATGGCGCTGCGGTCGGCGATCCAGCGGTCGATGCCATAGAGCAGGATCGGCACCCACATCATGCCGAAGCCGGTGGGGCTTCCGCCCATGATCGTGATCCAGGTGAAGGGGAAGGCAAGCGGAACGACTGCAAGCAGGGCCGCGACGCCTTCGTCGGGATGGTAGCGCCGGGCAAGCTTCCAGGAAAACCAGGCGGTGATCCACAGCGTGATCAGGATCACAAAATTCCAGGCGAAGGCGTGGCTGCCGACCAGG
>CBFGVE010000369.1:0-3479 GCA_965651915.1 uncultured bacterium | reverse complement strand
AGTTCGGCACCTCGATGCCCACCACGCCCTTGCCGGGAATGGGCGCCTGCACCCGGATCGACTCCGCCTTCATGGCCAGCGCAAGGTTGTTGCTCAGGCCCGCGATGCGCTCGACCCGGATGCCGGGGGCTGGCAGCAGTTCGTAGCGGGTGACCACCGGGCCGCGCTCCACGTTGGTGACCTCCGCCTCGATACCGAATTCGGCGAGAGTTTCCTGGAGGATGCGGGCGACCGCCATCGCATCCTCGCCGCTCGGCCCATCCCGGCCCGAACTGGGCAAATCGTCGAGGATTGAAACCGGCGGAAGGTGGAAATCGGTGGCGACGGGCAGGGCGGCGGGAATTCGGGGCTCTTCTGGAACGGGCGTCGGGACGGGGGCCGGGCGTTCCCGTTTCGCTACTGCGGGGGCTGGCTCGGGCTCATCCTCGGCACCGGCGGGAGGCTCGGGAGCCGGAGCCACGGCGGGCGCCCGGGGCTTGCGCAAATTCTTCTGGAGAGCCTCCTCGAGCTTTTTCTGCTTTCGGGCGACTTCCTCCGCCTCGCGCTCAAGCCGCTCCTTTTCGTCCCGCCTCTCCTCGCGGCGGGCCTGGAAGCGCTCCCAGAGCCGCGCAAACTGGGACCGGAACCAGGTGCCAACGATCCGGGGGTGCACCTCGAAAAGAAACACCAGCGCCGACAGGATGAGCGCCGTGATCACGATGGCCGAGCCCACCTCCCCCAGCAAGGCCATCAGCACAAAGGATCCGAACAGTAGCCCAAGAGTCCCCCCTGGGCTGGGCAGGTTCAGGGTTTCGGTGGGGGCCCGCCACAGTTCCGACTGCAGCTCGAAGAGGCAGAGCAGCGAAACCAGAAGCGCCAGCAGCCAGAGGAACTTGGGCCAGACCCTGCCCTCGCGCTTCAGCAGCATGAACAGACTTTGCGCGAGCAGGACGAACGGCACCAGATAGGCCCCCAGCCCAAACGACCGCAGCGCCAGGTAGGACGCCCACGCCCCTACCGGGCCGATAAAATTGTCCGGCGGGTCGTTCGGAGGAACCTGATTGAAGCGGATGTCGCCCGGCTGGTAGGAGATCAGGGAGAAAAAGAGCAGAACTGCGCCCGCGAGCACCATGATGCCGCCCACTTCCCGCCAGCCAGTTCGTCGAATGTCGTCTTTTGCCATGGGCCGCACTCTACCCGCGCATACCCCATGCAATCAAGCATTGCATTGTGCTTTGCAAGACCGGGCCGCCCGCTATACTGCGGAGCCATGCCAACCCGAGTCGTCTCCATTGCCAACCAGAAGGGGGGTGTGGGCAAAACCACCACCTCCGTAAACCTCGCCGCCTGCCTGGCCGAGAGCCACAAGCGCGTCCTGCTGATCGACATGGACCCCCAGGCCAACGCCACCAGCGGGCTTGGCCAGGAAAAAACTCCGGGCCGCAGCATCTACCCGGTGCTGCTCGGCGAAAGCGCCCTCGCCGACCAGATCATCGCCACCGCCCTGCCCCGCCTCGACCTGCTCCCCTCCGAGCTGGACCTCGCCGGGGCGGAGGTCGACATCGCCCGGGGCGAAAACTACCTCCACCGCCTGAGCCAGGCCCTGGGCGAAATCCGCGATGCCAACCGCTACGACTACATCCTGATCGACTGCCCCCCCTCTCTCGGCATCCTCACCATGAATGCCCTCGCCGCCTCCCACGGGCTGCTGATCCCGCTCCAGTGCGAGTATTTCGCCCTCGAAGGGTTGAGCGTTATCGCCCGCCTGGTCAGCCGCCTGCGCGAGAGCGGCGCCAACCCGGGCCTCGAGATCGACGGCATCGTCATGACTATGTACGACATGCGGACCAACCTCTCCCAGCAGGTGGTCCAGGAGGTCGGCAAACACTTCCCCGACAAAGTCTACGAAACCCTCATCCCCCGCTCCATCCGGCTGAGCGAAGCCCCCAGCTTCGGCCAGCCCATCATCGCCTACGACCCCCGGAGCGTTGGCGCCACGAGCTACCGCGAGTTCGCCCGCGAGTTCATGGAGCGCCCCTGAGCAGCCGAGCACCGAAGTCCAGGGAACCCCGGTGGACAAGCAGCCATACCGCGAACACTCCGAGCCCGCTGACAGCCCTGCAGGTCGAGCGACCCCGGCATTTTTGATCATCAAAGCGCTTGATGAACGGGGTAAAGCGGCCTAGATTGGGAGAATGGCCCGAGTACCCCCCATGTACACTGCCTCAAGAGGTTTCAATTCGCCCCTCGGCCTTTTGGCCGTACTGGCCTCTATGGCCCTCCCCGCGAGCGCTACCCTGATCGTCAGCGAACGCTTCGATTACTCCAGCGTGAGCGGCACATCCTTGACCCATACCCTGAGCGGGGGGACCAGCTTCGGCTGGAGCGGGGGCTGGACGCGCTTCTCGGCGGCTAACAGCTCGGGAACTTTCCAGAACAACGACATTTTCGTGGGCACCCTGCCCCCGGCGGGTGGCACGCCCACCACCCTGGGCGGTTCCGCCAACAAGGCCGCTAATCAAAACGCCTCGCACTCCCGCGCGACTTCCAGCCTCTCCACCCACTTCGACACGGCGGAGGACGAGGTCTGGTTCTCCTTCATGTTCGCCGTGCGAAACCCCTACGACGGCGACATCAACCTCGGCTTTTCCACCAGCACCGCTGACTCCACCTCCGGAATCGGCATCACGCTGCGCGACAGCACCACCAGCGGAACCTCCTCCATCGCCCAGCTCTACGTCGGCGCTTCGCACACCAGCCCGCCCGCAGGAGCGAAACGTGACCCATAGCAAACTATCCCCGGCCATTCTCGCGGCGCTCGGCGCTGTACTCTGCACCACCGCGAACCCCGCGTTCGCGTCGGTTCTGGTTCAGGAGAGCTTTGTCTATTCCGCTGGCGACCACACTACCCTCCCCTCCCTCGCGGGGACCGGAACCGGCTGGGGCGGCAACTGGACCCAAATCGGTACGGCAGGCGGAACCTTCCAGAACACTGACGCCTTCGCGGGGGGGATCGCGCCCGCCAACGGAAGCCCCGACCCCACCATCGGCGGATCGGCCAACAAAGCGGCCTCCCACGCGGGTTCCCAGCAGCGCCTCACCACCAACCTTTCCCCGTACTTCGACAGCCCGGGTGACACCGTCTGGTTCTCCTACCTCGTGGCAGTACGAGGCGAATTCAGCGGCTCCTTCCACATGGGCTTCGCCAGCGGGGCGTCCGACGCCAGCGGCATCGGCATCACCGTCACCGGGGAGCAGCTCTATGCCAGGGTGAATAACACCCTCTCCGCCGGATCGGTGGCGGCACCGCTAAACGGCAGCGGGTTCAGCGTCGGGGGCAACAACCTCAGCTTCTACGTGGTAGGCCGCTTCGTGAAGGGTACCGGGGCAAGCGACGATGCCCTCTCGGTCTGGATAAACCCCGGCACCGCGATAAACCCAACCGCTCCAACCCTCAGCGTGACCGGCGTAGATCTGTCAGGAAGCCCCAACCGTTTCCG
>CBFGVE010000368.1:0-3513 GCA_965651915.1 uncultured bacterium | reverse complement strand
GTCGTTTGCGGGGGCGCTCCCTGCCAGGGCTTTTCGCTTATCGGCAAGCGGATGCTCGACGACCCCAGGAACCAGCTTGTCCGGCAGTTTGTGCGACTCGTCGCAGAACTAAACGCCAACTATTTTGTGTTTGAAAACGTCAAAGGCCTCACCGTAGGCAAGCACCGAGCGTTTTTGCAGCTACTCATCTCGGAGTTTGAAGAACGGGGCTATGCGGTCACCCTTCCCTGGCGAGTTCTCAACTCGGCGAGTTACGGCGTGCCCCAGCACCGCGAGCGTCTTTTCCTCCTGGGAGGTAAAATCGGCCTCCCGCTACCCGAGTACCCGTCCGCGACGACCGCCGACGAGCCCGACCTGCTCCACGCTTCATCGTTTCACCCGACGCCTACATGCCGTGACGCATTGGAAGATATTCCCGATATCACAGCCTTTGAAGAGCTGGCGACCAAGGATTCCGCTCGGGTGGAAAGCTGGCATCCAACATCTGAGTTTGCCAAGGAAATGCATTGCATGACCGAGAACTGCTGGCATTACGGCTATCCTCGGAAGTGGGACCGCACGCTTCTCACCTCAAGCATGCAAACCGCCCATACCGACATTTCTCGCCGCCGCTTTCGCGAAACCCCGCAGGGCCAAATCGAACCCATATCGCGTTTCTTCAAGCTGTCGCCCGCCGGGCAGAGCAACACCCTCCGAGCCGGAACCGACTCCGCCCGCGGGGCGTTTACCAGCCCACGTCCCATCCATTACGCCTATGATCGCTGCATATCGGTCCGGGAAATGGCCCGCTTACACGGGTATCCAGATTGGTTCCGCTTTCATGTCACCAAATGGCACGGCGCAAGGCAGATCGGAAATTCAGTCCCCCCACCCCTAGCTCGGGCTGTCGCATCTTCGGTAATGCGGGCGCTGGGTGTACCACCCCAGCGACCACGCCGGACCCTCGACCTAGGCTGCCCCAGCCTGCTCGCAATGGACATGACCACAGCGGCGGAGTACTGGGACGTTGCAGTGCCGATCATGAAGCGAGACCGAAAAAGCGGATTGCAAAAACGCAAGCAATACGAAATCGAGATCGAGCGTCTCGCAGCACTGGGGTAATATATGGCAACAGAGAAGCAAAGCCGGTACTCCGCCATCATTGCTAAAATATTCTTCGCCAAGTATGCCAAGGGCAAGGAGGAGCTTACCTTTAAGCGGGCTGACTTGGAGCAGGCCGCCAGCGAGCTCGGCCTGGAGCTACCCAAGAACCTCGGCGATGTCATCTACTCCGTCCGCTATCGCACCGCACTGCCCAAGCGCATCCTTAAAACCCAGCCCCAGGGAAAGGAGTGGGTCATCGAAGGCCGGGGTAGGGCTCTGTATTGCTTCCGGCTGGTCACCGAGAATAGAATTGTGCCCAACAAACAGCTCGCCGCCATCAAGGTTCCCGACGCGACCCCCGAAATAGTTTCCTGCTACGCCCTGTCAGACGAGCAGGCCCTGCTGGCAAAGGTTCGCTACAACCGGCTTCTCGACATTTTCCTTGGCCTTGCGACCTACTCCCTGCAGAACCACCTGCGAACCACGGTCCGCAACCTTGGACAGGTTGAGATCGACGAGATTTACGTCGGGATCGACAAGCGGGGCGCCCACTTCGTCCTTCCTGTACAGGCAAAGGGCGGATCGGACCAGCTTTCGGCGGTGCAGGCAAAGCAGGACATCGCCTGCTGCCAGGAAAAGTTTCCCCACATGGAGTGTCGCGCCATCTCGGCGCAGTTCGTATCCACCGACCTTATCGCTCTGTTCGAACTGGCCCTCGTCGACGACGTAGTCAAGATAGTCGAGGAAAAGCACTACAGGCTGGTTGCCAGCGACCAGATCACCACGGACGATCTTCGCACGTACGCGAGGCGATAGCCCGTTGACCGATCAGCCGACACCCAACTGGTGGCGGAGGTCGGCTAGCAGGGTCTTTAGCTCGGCGACTTCGGTCTGGAGGCGGGCGACCTGTTCCTCCAGCGCCGCTACCCGGCCGCCCGGGCTGGCGTGGGCGGCCGGCATCGCTGCTTCCTGCGCGACCGGGTCCGGCTCCCCGCCCAGGCAGTGCATGAAGCGGGCCTCCCGGCGTCCCGGCTCCCGGGGTAGCTTCACCACCAGCGCCCCGGCGGGATGGGTCTCCAGCTCGCCCAGGGTCGCCTCCACCGCCTCCAGATCGGGGAAAGGATGCAGCCGCGACGCCCGGGTGCGAAGCTCGCCAGGAGTCTGCGGCCCGCGCACAAACAACTCGCAAAGCACCGCGAGATCGGAGGGGTCCAGCGGATAGACCTCGGGCAGGGTATGCCGGAACTTCTGCACCCGGCTGCCCGCCGTGTGGACCAGCGCCACCATGCGGTGGGTGAAACGAAGGTGGTCGAGCGCACGCTCCACGTCGGACTCGTCCAGCGCCATCGCCGGATCGCGGTTCGACTTCTGGTTGCAGGCGGCGACGAGAGCGTTTAGCGTTAGCGGATAGTACTCCGGCGTGGCGACTTCCTTCTCGATCAGGCAGCCCAGCACGCGGACCTCCACCGGATCCAGCACGGGCAGCGGACGGTCGGCGGACGCGGGTTCGGGTTGGGTCGGATGCTCGTCCATAAAAGGCTCCCTTCAATACGTGTGGCAGACTTCGAGCTATAGCCCATCGGCGCAGCGCTGGCAACTACCGGTGGGGCGGCGCCGCGATCAGGGGCGCACGGCAGCGGGGGCGGGGGGGGGCATACTCCCACTCCCACTCCTAATCCTAATCCTAATCCTAATCGTAATCGTAATCGTGGCGATTAGGATTAGGATTGCGATTACGATTAGGAAAACGATTATAAACGCCATGCGCCTAGCGATCGGCCCGTTGACCCCGCGACCCTTCCGGCGCATACTGCCCCCATGAAGACCACCCCCTTCCAGAACCGCGTCTACGCCATGCTGCGCCGGGTTCCGCGCGGCCGGGTGACCACCTACAAGCTGCTCGCCCGGGCGATCGGCTGCGGCAGCAGCCAGGCGGTCGGGCAGGCGCTGAGCCACAACCCCTTCGCCCCCGAGGTGCCCTGCCACCGGGTCATCCGCTCCGACCTCGCGCTCGGCGGATTCTCCGGCGCGACCGACGGCCCAGAGATCGAGCGCAAACGCCGCCTGCTCGAATCCGAAGGCGTACGCCTCGACGGAAACGCCCTGGCCGACCCCGCCCAGCTCTTCGACCCCGGTCGGCCAGCGCCGAATTAATCCAAATTTTGTCCCAATCCATACAAGACGCCGGAAGGCCGAAGGCCCCATTATCGCACGCTTATCCAGCCGTGCTGCGGACCCGCCCCAGTCCGGGGCGACCGGCGGTCGAACTTGGCAATCATACCAGTCAACTAGGAGGATCCTCGCGATGAAACGGAAACTGCGCATGGGCATGGTGGGCGGAGGCCCCGACGCCTTTATCGGCGACGTACACCGCAAGGCCGCCCGCATGGACGGCAAGATCGACATCGTGGCGGGGGCCTTCAGCAGCCA
>CBFGVE010000367.1:0-3532 GCA_965651915.1 uncultured bacterium | reverse complement strand
GGCGGTGAACGGGGTGGCGGCCGGAGCGGGACTTTCCTTCTCCGCGCGTCGCTTCTTGTCGAATAGGAAATTGAGTAGGGCCATGGTCGATCACTCCGCTAGGTGGGGAAAGGTTTATCCCTTCGCCGGACAAACGCCATTCGGGGCGCCAGTGCCAGTGCTGAGCAGAAGCCATGCCAGAATCGGCCCTCAGCGCCGCATTGGTCCCGGCTCCGGTAGTGCCGGCGGGTTGATTTGCACCCGTTTTCCGGTACGACGGTCGATGGAGCGGACGGGCGGCGGTCCTGCAGCAGGCCGCCGCACTGCTCGCACATTTTTGAATTTCAGTTTTGCATTAATGCAACGAAGAGGCGACCATGGGGAGGTGCGGGGGCGCTATTACCGAATTGTTCGCCTCCGCTCCGGGCGTAGGCATGCGATCTGCTTTAAGCTGCCAAGTCGCCACTAACTAAAGGTGCAGCATGTCGTTTATCAATTTTGCCCGCAGAGAGATAGCCTTCAAGATCGTCTTCTATGGACCCGCGCTGAGCGGCAAGACGACCAACCTGGAGCAGATCCACAAGGCGATCGCCCGCGAGATCCGTGGCGAGCTGACGATTCTGTCCACCATGCAGGACCGGACGCTGTTTTTCGACTTTCTCCCGCTCAAGTCGGAGATCATCAAGGGCTTTACCTCTAAATTCCAGCTCTATACAGTCCCCGGCCAAAGCATCTATAATGAGACCCGCAAGCTGGTGCTGCGCAACGTGGACGGCGTCGTGTTCGTCGCCGATTCCCAATGGGACAAGATGAAGGAGAATGCCGAGAGCTTCGCCAACCTGGAGGCCAACCTGGCCGCCCAGAACGAGTCGATCGACCGGATTCCCTACATCCTCCAGTACAACAAGCGCGATCTGCCGAACGTGGCGCCGGTCCACTATCTCAATTTCATGCTGAATCGCCGCAGCACCCGGGTGCCCGCCAAGGAGGCGGTCGCCAACGAGGGGCTGGGCGTATTCGAGTCGCTCAACCTGATCTCGAAGATGGTCCTGGCCAATTTCATGAAACAGAACAACCTGCCGGCCGCCGACGTTCCGAACGAAGTGGCGGTATCGGCAGAACGCTAGAAGGGGAACCTGTATGGAACAAGCAAGCATCGATCAGATCAAGCGGATGGAAACCCTGCTGGCCGACCTGCTGGCGAGAGCCGAGGCCAGCGCGGTGTTCCTCTGCGACCGCGGCGGCAACATCATCGCCGAGCATTCCGCCCGCAAGGTGCCCGACGAGGACAACATCATCGCCTTGGCTGCGGGCTCCTTTTTCGCGACCCGCGAGCTGGCCCGCCTCCTGGGCGAGCCCGAGTTCCGCTGCGTGTTCCACCAGGGGGCCAAGACCAGCCTGTTCATGCAGAGCACCACCGCCACCGACCTCGTCCTCCTCGTGGTGTTCGGCCAGGAGTCGAATCCCGGGCTGGTCAAGCTCTACGCCAGCGAGAGCTGCAAGTCGATCGACAAACACTACAACACGAAGACCGCCGCCGCACCGGCCAGCCAGAGCATGCGCTTCGAGGTTGATCCCGGCAAGCAGCTCTTCAAGATGGCCGCCCGCGTACCTGTAGCCGCTCCCTAGACATGAACGCATCGCCCACTATTCCGTCAGCCTCCAGCGCCCAGGCCACCCAGGCCGAGGACCGCAGCCAGCAGGGCTTCTTCATGGTGAGGGGCCTCATCCTGCCGCTGCCGCGCAACCGCCCCATCTTCATCGGCCGCGACAAGACCACCTGCGACATCACCCTGCCCGACCAGCGGGTCAGCAAGCAGCACGTGGCCATCACCCACGAGAACGCCAAGTACTTCATCACCGACCTCGGCAGCCTCAACCGCACCTTCCTCAACAACGAGGAACTCACCACCAAGATGGCCCTCATGCCCGGCGACGAGGTCCGCATCACTCCCTTCTCCCTGATGTTCATCGGGCCGGACAGCCTGGACAACTCTGCCCTCGCTCCCGGGCTCGACAAGGCCGATGAAAGCCACTTCTCCGGCCAGCTCCACACCCTGCGCATCACCGATCTGGTGCAGCTCATCAACTCCACCTTCCAGAGTGGGCTGCTCACCATCAGCGACAAGCGCAACCAGCGTGCCGAGGTGATTTTTGTCAACGGCGAGATCGTCGCCGCCCACTACGGAAAGTTCAAGGACGAGGACGCCGTCCACGCCCTGATGGCGCTGCAGCAGGGTGAGTTCGACTTCTACCGCGGCGAGCAGACCGTACCCACCAACCCCATCAAGAAGCGCACCCAGACCATGCTCTTCGAGGCCTGCCAGATGATGGACGAGCGGGCAGGTGCCAGCTCATCGGCCGCCAGCCCTGACACCATCCGCATTACCCACCCCCTGTTCGTGCCCGATCCAAAGTAGGCCGCGCGTTCCCGCGCGGGGAAGCCATGAAGCTGCACGCCCGACTACTCGCCGCAACCATGCTCGCCCTCGTCGCCGGGTTAAGTACCGGCTGCGATGACGACGACCCCGATCACCGCCCACCCGCCGGGCAGGGCACGATCTACATCGACAACAACAGCTCCGATACCCTGCGGGTGTTTTTCGATGGCGAGGCCCAGCAGGACGTGAGGGGCTGGAAAGAGCGCGCCTACGACCTGAACCCCGGGGTCTACCGCGTCGTCCTCATCGAGAAAAGCGACGGCGACCGCAGCTTCCGCGCCGACATCGACGTCCTGGAAGGCCGCCTCACCATCCTCGACGTGTCCCTAGGCACCCCCAGCCGCTACCAGGTCTTCCTGCAGTTTGATTGATGTGCCGCCTGGGCTGGGCTCCCTGCCGTACCCTTAACCGCTACCCTTACTCGGCTACACTTAAGCGCCGATTTTGTCCCGTTACTTAAGATAGCGCCTCACGGCGCCCCTACAAACGCCACTGGGTGCAGCATCCCGCTCGCGGAGCGGCCACTACAGATCTCGGGACGAGGTGAAGAGGAGCCTCCGTGAACCCTGGGCCTCTGTGAGACCCTTCCAAATCTAGGCCTTGTCCAAGGTTCGGAGTGGGGCGGCGGGAAAATGTCCAAGGCTTGGAGGATAGTTCTGCCATGGTTCCGAGGGTTGGAACCATCCCGTGCATCCTGTTTATCCTGTCAAAAACCCGGAAAGCGGAAGGATCAGTAGCCGATCGGCTCGTCGAGGTCTTCGATGACTTCCTTCTTGGGCGCAGGGTGCGGTCGCGGAAGATGGAGCGGCGTTTGGATTTGGCTGGGACTTCTTCCGCTTTGGGTTTTTCGGTTTCCTGCCTTGGCTGGCTCCGCCTCAAGAAATGCGCCTCCGCGGAACGTCACGAAACGTTCCTGCACCGCATTGAACGCTTGTAGGGTCTTGTGAGCTTCATCGGCGACGCCAAGAAGCCTGAATGTGTCTACTCTCTTCATTCTGTCTGGCTGCCCAACGCTCAGGGTGTGGGTTTCGAGCGAAGCGAGAATACCCACCACCCTGTTGTGTGCGCCCAGCATGGGCGCGTTGTAAATGGGGTTAAAGTCCCCTGTAGGA
>CBFGVE010000366.1:0-3534 GCA_965651915.1 uncultured bacterium | reverse complement strand
CACCCTGGCCTCGGGGAGAATGCGCACGTCCTGCACCACGACGGCGGCATGGGCGGGCAGGGGCGGAAGAAAGCAAAGAATCCAAGCGAGGGACAGCAGATGTTTCATGCGCGAAGTCTACTCCCCACCCGCCACCGAGGCAATACCCCGCCACCGGGTGCAGCCCTGCCGTTTATTGTTTTTCGGCCGACACCCCCGCCCGGCGGGGTAAAAAAAGGCGGGCCGGTCGCAATGACCGGCCCGCCGGAATGAAGCGAAAAAGGAACCTCGGCAGCCTAGTTTTTGCCGCGGCCCGCCACGCCCCGGGTGGACTTGGTGATCGTCTGGGCCTTGTCCTTGGGTCGCAGGGCCCGGACCGCCGCGCCGGCGCGCCACATCTCGGAGTCGCGGATGGCGTTGAGCTCCTTGGTGAGGCCGTCCTTGTAGTCGGGCTTGCCGCAGCTCTTGGAGACACGGGCGGCCTCCTTCTTGGTTTTCACCGCCTGGTAGAGCTCCTTGAACACCGGGAGGGTGGCCTTCTTGAATTTGGGCTTCCAGTCCAGCGCGCCGCGCTGGGCGGTGGCGGAGCAGTTGGCGAACATCCAGTCCATGCCGTTCTCGTCGACGAGGCGGATGAGGCTCTGGGTCAGCTCCTCAACGGTCTCGTTGAAGGCCTCGCTGGGGCTGTGGCCGTTCTTGCGGAGGACGTCGTACTGGGCCTCCATGATGCCGGCCAGGGCGCCCATGAGCACGCCGCGCTCGCCGGTGAGGTCGCTGGTGACCTCATGCTCGAAGGTGGTGGGGAAGAGGTAGCCGGAACCGACCGCGATGCCCACGGCGATGCAGCGCTCCTCGGCGCGGCCGGTCGCGTCCTGGGCGACGGCGTAGCTGGAGTTGATGCCGACGCCGGCGAGGAAGTTGCGGCGAACCGAGGTGCCCGAGCCCTTGGGGGCGACCATGATCACGTCCACATCCTTGGGGGGTACGACCTTGGTGAACTCGCTGTAGACGAGCCCGAAGCCGTGGGAGAAGTAGACGGCCTTGCCGGGGGCGAGGTTCTTCTTCACTGCGGGCCAGACGTGCTTCATCGCCGCATCGGCGACGAGCATCTGGATGATGGTGCCGCGCTGCACGGCCTCCTCGATGTCGAAGAGGGTGACGCCGGGCTTCCAGCCGTCGGCGACCGCGCGGTCCCAGTCCTTCTTGAACGCCTTGGACTGGCCGATGATCACGTTGATGCCGTTGTCCTTCATGTTCAGCGCCTGGGCCGGGCCCTGCACGCCGTAGCCGATGACAGCGACAACTTCCTTCTTGAGGACCTTGCGGGCCTTGGCCAGACTGAACTCCTTGCGGGTGACAACGGTTTCCTTCACGCCGCCAAAATCAATGATTGCCATAATAGTCTCCTGTGGGTTGGCTTAATCGAGCCGGACAAGATGGGCTAACCGCGTCAGGGCGTCAACGAAAAATGATTCAGGCCATGCGTTCTTGACTACGTACGTATTTAGCGTCACAGTACGTACGCACGGTCAGCGCTATCCTCAAACGAAAGTCCCGTCATGGAAATCACTGCATCTGCACTGCGAAAAGACATTTACCGACTTCTAGACCAGGTGGCCACGGGAGCCCCCCCACTCCACCTGAAGCGGCAAGGCCACCTACTAAAGATAGTCCGGGATGCACCCCCATCTAAGTTCGCCCGGCTTGCCCGCCACGACTGCATCGAGGGAGACGCGGACGATCTCGTCCACCTCGACTGGACCCTGGAGTGGAACCATGATCTACCTTGATACGCACGTTGTCGCGTGGCTCTACCAAGGAGATCCCACTAAATTCTCCCCCAAAGCACGGCGGCTCATCGAGCAGGAGTCACTGGTCATATCGCCCATCGTCCAAATGGAGCTGGCCTATCTTCGGGAAATCAAGCGGGTGAAGGAAGACCCCTGCCTGATCATCGCCACGCTGAGCCAGAGCATAGGCCTGGCCGTTTGCGAACTCCCTTTCAACCGGGTCATTCTCGAAGCCCTGGGCCAGCATTGGACCCGTGACCCCTTCGACCGGATCATCGTAGCGCAGGCCGGGGTGAACTGCGCCAGACTCCTAACCAAAGACCGAGCCCTACACCGGCAATACGCCCACGCCATGTGGTGAGGCGGGCTACTCCCTACACCCTATTCCCGCAACACCCTTCCCGCCTCAAAGTCGTTGCCAGCCCCGGCTGGGCTGGTATAGACTGCGGGCTGTGATCGCGTTCGTCCCTTCCTCCTCGCCCATCCGGGCCCTGTGCCTCGTTTCCGGCGGGCTCGACAGCCTGCTGGCCGTGAATACCCTGCGCAGCATGGGGGTCGAAACCGTGCCGATGGTGTGTACTTCGCCGCTGGTCCCGTTCGAGCGGCTGCGCCGTGTCGCCACCCACATCCCGCTCAAGCTCCACCGCTGCGACTTCACCGCCGACCTGATCGGCATGCTGCGCGCCGGAGAGGTGCAGGACCCGGGTGGTCCGCCACCCTTCGCCGCGATCCAGCTTGCGATGCTCCAGTGCGCCCGCGAACGCTTAAAGGAGGAGTGCTGCCAATTCGTAGCGACCGGCGACGTGCTCAACCAGCACGGCCCGGACGAGGACAGCCAGGATATGATGGCGCACCTCGACAACCTCGCCGGACTCGGTGGCCTGGTCGTCCGCCCACTCTCCGGCCAGCTCCTCTCCATGAGTGCGCCGGAACGCTTCGGCTGGGTGAGGCGGGCGGGCTTTCACGATTTCTCGGGGCGGCACCGCCGCCGCCAGCGGTCCCTGGCTCGCGAGCTGGGATGGCCCGAGGATCTTTTCGAAAGCCCCCGACAGCCTCTGCTTGACCAGCATTACCTGCGCCGGCTGAGGGACCTGCTCGCCCGCCAGGCGCTGGAAGGCGCCCGCGATCTTATTTTACTGCGGATCGGACGGCACTTTCTCCTCGGGGACGGGATAAAGCTCATCCTCGGGCGCAGCCAGGAGGAGAATGCCGAGCTGGAGGGGCTGCGCGAGCTTGGCGATCTGATGCTACGCCCCCAGGACCGGTCCGGCCCCACCGGCCTGCTGCCGATCACCGCTGGCGAGAAGCACATTATCCTCGCCGCCCAACTCTGCGCCTTCTACAGCGGGGCGGAGCCCGGGGAGACCGTGTCCATTACGCTGCACTCCGCCCAAACCACCCGCGTCATCGCCGCCACAGCCTGCGACGCCGATGCCCCCAAGTCGCACCGCATATGAGCCCATCCCCAACACCCGAATCCGGCAACCCGGCCCGGCCGCACATCATCGGCCTGGGTACCGACCACGCCGACGGCCACACCCGGATCAGCCGGGGCCCGCACTTCGAGGTACTCATGGGATCGGAGCAGACGCACGAGGAGTTGCAGCGCATCTGCCTCGAAATCGAGCGGCGGCTCGAAGCCCGGGGACTGCAGATGGGACAGCTCAGCAAGGAAGATTTCCTGGAGCTGATCCGGGGGATCTAGGGCGGCTGGGCACTGGGGGGGGTGAAGCGGGCGGATTCTTTGCCGCTCACTTTGTCGGAA
>CBFGVE010000365.1:0-3534 GCA_965651915.1 uncultured bacterium | reverse complement strand
TAGACCTTGAAGCCGGGCAGCTCGCCGCCCTCGCCGGGCTTGGCGCCCTGGGCCATCTTGATCTGCAGTTCCCGGGCGTGGGCGAGATAGTTGCTGGTCACGCCGAAGCGTCCGGAGGCGATCTGCTTGATCGCGCTGTTCCGCAGGTTGCCGTTGGCGTCGGGCTCGAAGCGGTCGGCGTCCTCGCCGCCCTCGCCGCTGTTGCTCTTGCCGCCGATGCGGTTCATGGCGATGGCGAGGGTTTCGTGCGCCTCCTTGCTGATCGATCCGTAGGACATCGCGCCGGTCTTGAACCGCTTCACGATTTCGGTCCACGGCTCGACCTCGTCGAGCGCGATGGGCTCGCGGCCCTGGAAGTCCATGAGCCCGCGCAGGGTGCCCAGTTCCCGCGACTGCTGGTTGATAAGGTCGGCGTAGACCTGGTAATCGGCCTCGCTGCGGACCTTGGTGGCCTTCTGGAGGTGGGCGACGGTGAGGGGGTTGAAGGCGTGGTACTCGCCGCCGCGGCGCCACTGGTAGCGCCCGCCCACGTCGAGTTCCAGGTTGGCGGGAATGTGGCGCTTGGGATAGGCGAACTGGTGGCGGCGGATGACCTCCTCGGCGATGACGTCGAGGCCCACCCCGCCGATGCGCGACGGGGTGCCGGTGAAGAATTCGTTCACCACGTCGTCGTTCAGGCCGATCACCTCGCAGATCTGGGCGCCCCGGTAGCTGTGCAGCGTGGAGATGCCCATCTTGGAGATCACCTTGAGGGTGCCGTCGCTTACCGACTTGATGAAGTTCTTGATCGCCTGCTCGTAGCTCACGCCGCCGAGGCGGCCTTCGCGGTGCATTTCCTCGAGGGTCTCGAAGGCGAGGTAGGGGTTCACCGCGCTCACGCCGTAGGCAAAGAGCATGCAGAAGTGGTGGACCTCGCGGGGCTCGCCGCTCTCCACCGCGATGCCGCAGCGGGTGCGCAGCCCCTTGCGGATGAGGTGGTGGTGGACGGCGGCCGAGGCCAGCAGGGCGGGCAGCGGCGCGTAGAGCGGGTCCACCCCGCGGTCGGAGAGGATGAGGATTGCGGCTCCGTCGCGCACCTCCTGTTCGGCCTCGGCGCAGAGAACGTCGAGCGCCTTGCGGAAGCCTGCCGCGCCGTCCTTCACCTTGAAGAGGGTGGAGAGGGTCACCGAGCGGATGTCGCCCACGTACATGCGGCGGATCTGCTTGAGCTGCTCGTTGGTGATGACCGGCTCGGGGAGCTTGAACATGTGGCAGTGCTGCGGGGTCTCCTCGAAGAGGTCGCGGCGGGCGCCGATGTTGGTGAGCGTCGAGGTGACGATCTTCTCGCGGAAGGGGTCGATCGGCGGGTTGGTGACCTGGGCGAAGAGCTGCTTGAAGTAGTCGAACAGCAGCCGGGGCTTATTGGAGAGCGCGGCGGGCGGGGTGTCGTCGCCCATGGAGCCCAGCGCCTCGTTGGCGTTCACCGCCATGGGGGTGAGGACGATCTTGATGTCCTCGTAGGTGTAGCCGAAGGCCTGCTGGCGGACGCGGAGGGTCTCCCACTCGGTTTCGGGGACAACCACCGGCTTGGGCAGGTGGCTGAAGTCGACCAGGCTCTGCTTGAGCCAGTTGCGGTAGGGGCGGCGGCGGGCCATCTGGTCCTTGATCTCCTCGTCCTCGACGATGCGGCCCTGCTCCATATCTACCAGGAACATGCGGCCCGGCTCGAGGCGGCCCTTGTAGGCCACGTTGGCGGGATCCACCTCGACCACGCCGGTCTCGGAGGCCATGATGACGAAGCCGTCCTTGGTGACGGTGTAGCGCGAGGGGCGCAGGCCGTTGCGGTCGAGCACCGCGCCGATGCAGGAGCCGTCGGTGAAGGGGATGGAGGCGGGGCCGTCCCACGGCTCCATGAGGCAGGAGTGGTACTCGTAGAACGCCCGCTTCTCGTCGCTCATGGTCTCATGGTTCTGCCACGCCTCGGGGATGAGCATCATCATCGCGTGGGGCAGCGAGCGGCCGGTGTGGTAGAGCAGCTCCAGGGCGTTGTCGAGCATGGCCGAATCGCTGCCGCCGGGCGAGCAGACCGGAAAAATCTTGCGCATGTCGTCGCCGAAGCGCTCCGACTCGAACAGGTACTGGCGGGCGTTCATCCAGTTGACGTTGCCCTTGACCGTGTTGATCTCGCCGTTGTGGCAGAGGAAGCGGAAGGGCTGGGCCAGATCCCAGGTGGGGAAGGTGTTGGTCGAGTAGCGCTGGTGGACGAGGGCGAGCCCGCTCTTCATCTCCGGATGGGTGAGGTCGGGGAAGTAGGGCTCGATCTGGTCGGCGAGCAGCAGCCCCTTGTAGATCATCGTCTGGCAGGAGAGGCTGGGCACATAGAAATAGCCCTTCTCGGTGAGGGAAGTATCGCGAACGGCGTGCTCGATGACCTTGCGGATGATGAACAGCTTGCGCTCGAAGTCGCGGTTGGTCTTGAGGCCCGCGCTCCGCCCAATGAAGATCTGGTAGACCACCGGCTCGACCTTGCGGGCGATGTCGCCAATGCCCTCGTTGTGGGTCGGCACCTTGCGCCAGCCGAGGAAGCGCTGGCCCTCCTGGGCCACGACCTGCTCGAAGAGCTCCATGCAGTGCTTGCGCTCGGCCTCGATGCGGGGGAGGAACACCAGGCCGCTGGCATACTCGCCGGGATCGCCCAGCTTGGAGCCCGCCTCGGCGGCGACCCGCCACATGAAGTCGTGGGGCATCTGGATGAGCACGCCGGCCCCGTCGCCGGTCTTCTCGTCGCAGCCGCAGGCGCCGCGGTGGGTCAGGTTGACCAAAATTTCCAGCGCCTTGTGAATGATGTCGTGGCTCTTGACGCCCTTCAGGTTGCAGATGAAGCCGGCACCGCACGCGTCGTGCTCGAAGGCCGGGTCATAGAGGCCTTGCGCACCGGGGCGGCCCAAGGAGTCGGGCTTGTGTAGTGTTGTCATAGTCCAGATTCCCACAGGTTCATCGTTTGTACCGGCGTCAGGGCACACGGATTGCACAGAGGGGGTGGCCCTGGTCCACCGGGGTGGAAGTCGGCTTCGCGGCGGGGGATGGGGGCACCGGCCCAGCGCCCGTTTCCCCGCCCGGCCGGATGCGCTGCGCGCCCGTGTCCGCTGACAAGAGATCAAAAATAGGTGGAAAACACTAGCGGAACCCTAGGGTTCGCGCAAGCAGCAAAATGAGGAAAATCGCCGGGGGCTCCGGCACGAAAAAGCCCCCGGGAGCGTCGCTCCCGGGGGCCGTTCAACCTCAAGGGAGGGAGAAGCTTAGAACGTGTTGCCAATGCCGACAACGAAGAACAGGTCCTCGTCCACGACGAGCACGTCGTCGTCGGTCTCGGCGACGTAGTTCACCGAGCCGCTCAGCAGGCCGAAGCTCAGGCCGGCGGAGAAGGTGGCGTGGCTGAAGCCGCCCTCGCCCACATCGGGCTCGACGTAGCCGACGGTCACGCCGACCGAGGCGCCGAGACCTTCGATGCCGACGTCCTCGACCTCTTGGCCGAGCGAGGCCTCGAGGTAGAGC
>CBFGVE010000364.1:0-3578 GCA_965651915.1 uncultured bacterium | reverse complement strand
CGAGCACTCGTCGGCGGAGATCGAGATAGTCGAAGTAGTGCGGGAGCCCCTGGTGGACAGCGTCGATCAGTCCGTCGTAAAGCGCGACGGGCGCCTGGTCGCTGTGGAGGCTGGCCTCGAGCGCGGAGCCAAACCCGCGGAGGCGGGCCTGGAAGTTGTGGAGCTTCACGTTCGAGGAGAGGGTCGAGGCGATGGTGTTCCTGAACTTTGAAACCGTATCCGTGACCTTGAGAAAGGCATCTTTCCGGACGAACCGGTCGGTATCCAGCAGGTAGGTGCGGTACCGCCCCTGGGTAAGAGGCCAGGCCTGGCCTTTCTCGTCCACGACATCGGGGTAGTCGAGGTCGGCATCCATCAGCATGCCGTAGGTCTGGTGGGGCGATCCGAAAATATCGGCCGCCTTGGACAGCAGGGTCTCCTCGGCCTCGCTAAGCACGTGGGGCTTCCACCGAACAAGCCGGCGCAGTGGATACTGGAAATCGGCCAGCGATGGATGCGCTGCCCAAGCGCGAAGTTCCTCGGTGTCGTGGCTGAGGAGTTCGGGAGTGATCCAGGCAAGCCGCCCGCCGATCTCGGCGTAGCGGGCCCGGATACGGTCCTTGAGCGCCTGGCTGGCCGAGTTCGCGGTATCCTCGTCGGCCTGCATCGAGGCATAGAGATAGAGCCGGTCAAGCAGGCGGTCGAGATCGCTTTCCAAATGGTAGAGATGGGCAAGCGTATCGGCTGCGCCGACATGGCCGCGAAGCGCCTCGATGGGGGCGACTAGGCTGTCCAGACGGTTGAAGTCGGCTTCCCACTCGTCCAGGCTAGCGTAGACCGAACTGCGATGCCAGTGGTAGGCCGGATCGGTCTGGTCGCGGGAGGGAATTCCTGAAGTGAGCCCGGAGGAGCTTCGAGTGGCGTGGCGAAACAGTGGCGGTGGGTTCATAGAAATCCGGGGCTTGATGAAGGATAGGGCACTCTAACATGGCCCGCTGAAACTTCCCTATAATTTTTTATCGGATTTGTAATAGATTTTCTCCCCGGATTCAGTAAAGTCTCGTGCCTTTCAAGCCCACCCCGAAACTCCGCTTCCACCTATGGACTACTCTACTTTTCGCCCGGTTCTCGCCCTGGCCCTGGCTTCGATGGCCGGCGCGCTGGTCGGCTGCATGCCGCTGGACAACGCCCCCCCTGCATCGCCACCAGCGCCTGCGCCTGTGCCTGAAGCTCCGGCTCCAGTGGTCGAGGAGGCGGTTGAGGAGTATCGCTTCGAACCTGAAGCCGAGGAGGCCAAGGAGCCTGACTGGGCGGCGCGGTACGCCTACTGGCGGGGCATGGCGCTAAACTACTTCAAGGCTCCGGCTGTGGGGCAGCCCGTGCGGGTTAAAATGACCTCTGGACTGGAGCGCGAGGGGGTTCTCGCCGAAGAGCCTACAGATTCGGTCGCCCTCATGGTCGGCGAGAACATGATCTCCCTGCCTAAAACAGTGCTCGATACGGAATCCCGCCTCCGCATCTTCGCCGACGACTATGCCCACTATCATGCGATGAAGAAGGTAACCGAGGAGCGCGAGCAGCATCTCGCCGAATGCCTGCCCCAGGACGCCACGCAGGCCTCTTCAGCAACTTCCGCATCCCTACCCCAGCAGAATGCGAGGACCTACCGGGTTTCTACCGAGCCGCCCCGCAATGACAGCACAGACGCCTCGGTGTGGCAGGTCAAGGAATACATGAAGCGGACCATGCGCAACTACGATTCTGTCCGCTTCATGGAGTGGTCCCGGGTGTTGAAGCACGAGGAGGGCTACAGCGTGCGCTGCAAATACACGGTACACACCGATAGCTTTGGACGCATCACCGAGAACAAGGTGTTCTTCATGAACCACCACGGCAACGTCGTGCGGACCGCAGCCGGCACCCAGGGCCTGCGCCTCGGCGAGCTGGATCTGTAGGGTCTCCAGGGCTTGGACTTTATCCCTGCCCCATTGTCCTCACCTTGGACACCAAGCTAGAGCCCTCGGAAGACCTTCCAGGTTTCGGCGGCGGTGCGTTCCCAAGTGTACTGGAGGATATGGGGGCGACCGCGATCAGTCAGCTCGCGGCGCCGAGCCGCATCGCCAAGCAGCGCGGTGAGACGGTCTACCGAGTGCTCCACGTCGTGGCCATCGACCATTTCCGCGGCGTTTCCCAGCACCTCGGCCAGCGAGCCGGCCGTAGCCGAGATCACCGGGGTTCCGCAGGCCATCGCCTCCAGCGGGGGAAACCCGAAGCCTTCGTAGATCGAGGGGAAGACGAACAGCTCGGCCCCCGCGTAGAGCGCACCCAGGGTCGCGTCGTCCACATACTCCAGGTAGCGTATCCGGTCGGCGGCGGGCGAGGACCGCATGCGCTCGAGGATGGGCTCGTACTTCCAACCCGGCATCCCGGCCAAGACCAGGTCGCCGTCGAAATCCTCGAGCTGCTCGAAAACCTCGATCAGAAACGGGATATTCTTGCGGGGCTCGAGGGTGCCCACGGTGAGCAGAAAAGGTCGGTCGATGCCCGCCCGGGCAAGACAGGTGCGGGTGGCTTCAGGATCCGAAACGAAGGATTTAGGGGTGAGGCCGAGATGGATAGGAAAAATCCGCGAAGCGTCCACTCCGAGCAATTCCTCGATTTCGCGGCCTGAAAAATACGAATCGGTGATGATCGCGTCGGCGCGGTCCACGGTGTCCCGGATGCGGGAGCGGAGATAGGCGAGGTTGCGCTCCTCGGTGGTCTCGGGATGACGGAGGAAGGATACGTCGTGGATGGTGACCACCGCCTTACCCTGGCGAAGCGGGGGCAGGATGAAATTGGGAAAGTGGAATACATCGGCTGAGCCGGAAAACCAGTCGAAGGGAGGGAGGCCCACGGTCTTCCATGCCTTCTGTACGAAGCGGCCCGGAACCCAGCGCACCGCCCGCTGCTCGGCTCCGGGGACGGGGAAAGGAATCCCATGCCGCTGGAAGTCAAAATAGAAAAGGCGGAGCTGGTCCTGACCGGCGTGGGCGGCAAGGTGCTCCACCAGGCATTTGGTGTAGCGCCCCACCCCCGCCCGCTGGGCGATGGCGGCCTGGATGTCGATGCAGACTTTCATGGTCCCCGATTGTATGCGCGAACGGAACTAGACCAAGCGCCAAATTCAATCGAGGTCGTAAAGGCTGTTGTCGGGCGAAAGAAAGCCGGTTCCCGGCGTAATTTGTTCTGCCAAGCTGGCGATCGTTTCGCCAAAGGGAGTGGAATAACTCTCCACATGGCCGTCGGCAAAGGCTACGTTGGTGCGCCCCAGATGCCGGAAGCCCTGCGTGCCGGCCGCACGACCCGAAAACCCAGCATCGAGCGCTCCATTGAATGGCGACCGCATGAATTTGTTCCCACCGCCAGCATACTCCCCATCACCGAACATCGCGCAGCGCCCAGGGTCGCGGATCCTTGAAAGCCGGGCTGACTTGACTTCGTGCAGAACGATTTCGTCGCGTGCAACCCTCATACCGCCGAGAAAGCTGCTGTTGTAGTTGTAGCCGCTGTAGACCTGTCCGCCCCAGTTGGCCAGCCCCCCGAAGGAGGGGCACTGG
>CBFGVE010000363.1:0-3587 GCA_965651915.1 uncultured bacterium | reverse complement strand
CGATGCGCTCGTAGTCGACGACGGCCACTGCGAGGAAGCCCGCCAGACCGATGGCGGCCCACTGAATCTGGCGCAGGAAGTTCCGGGGGATCGCTTCATCCGCCCCCCGGTAGCCTGCGCTATAGATAAAGACGAAGCCCAGCGACACGAGCACGAGCACCGCAGCGAACAGCGCCCACTCCATCCGGCGCAGCCGTCCCAGGATAAGGCTCCAGTCGGTCATCCCCGCCCCCCTTCGGTCCCGGGCGTGGCCAGCAGGCCCGCCACGATGTGGCGCACCACTGGGCCGGCGGCCAGGCCGCCGCTGTCGGCCTCGTCGATCACCACGGCGATCGCGTAGCGGGGGCGATCCAGCGGAGCGAATGAAATCATCCATCCCCGGTACTTTCGCTGGTCGCGGGGGCCATACTGGGCGGTGCCGGTCTTTCCGGCGAATTCCACACCGGGAACCCGGGCCCGGTGCCCGGTGCCCTGCGGGGTCATGACCGCGTCGCGCATGCCGCCATGGACCTGCGCCATCGTCGCCCGGCTCCAGCGCATATCGGCCAGCAGCTCGGGCGGTTCCGGTTCAAAAGGCGCGTCGCGGCCAGCGCGCCGGGCGCGCACCAGGCGCGGGCGGTGGGCCTTGCCGCCGGTCGCGATGACCGCGCACACCTGGGCCATCTGCAAGGGGGTGACGGTGAGGGCTCCCTGGCCGATGGAGGCGTTCACGGTATCGCCCTGCCGCCAGCCGTGCCCCATGGTCTGGCGCATCCACGCGTCGCTGGGCAGCAGCCCGGAGCGCTCGTGGTCGAGGCCGATCCGGAAGGGCTGGCCCAGCCCCAGCGCGGCGGAGAGGTGGTAGATGTAGTCGTAGCCGACGCGCAGGCCGAGCTTGTAGAAGTAGACGTTGCAGGAGCGGCACAGCGCCTCGCGCAGGTCGATGTCGCCGTGGGCGATACCCCGGGCACAACCGAAGGAGATGTTGCCCAGGGTGATCGTGCCGCTGCAGTCCATGCGCGTGCTTGAAGGAACGTCGGCGTTCTCCATCGCCGCTATGGCCACCAGCGGCTTGAACGTGCTGCCCGGCGGGTAGCTTCCCGAAACCGCGCGGTCGAACAGCGGGCGCTGAGGATCGCCGAGCAGGGCGCGCCAGCGGGCGGTGGGGATGAAGGGGACGAACTCGTTGGGATCGAAGCGAGGGGCGCTGGCCAGGGCCAGGATGTCCCCGGTATTAGGGTCGAGAACGACCACCGCCCCCGGCATGCCTCCCAGCGCCTCCTCGGCCAGCCGCTGGATGCGGAGATCGAGGGTGAGCTGGAGGTCCGAGCCCACCGAGGGCTCGCGGGTGAAGCGGTCCAGATCGGGATCATCCCGGCGGTAGCCCGCCACATCCACCCGCACGAGCTGGCCACCGGCCACGCCCCGGAGCTGCTCGTCGAAGTGGCTTTCGATGCCAAATTTTCCGTTCATCTCGGGGAGGTAGTAGTGGTAGGGATCCTCGCCGGTCTCGGCCCACATAGCCGAGCACGTGGGCTGCGAGGTCGCCGTGGGGATAGAAGCGGACCGCCTCGGGGTAGACCGCGACGCCAGGCATCTCGCTGATCTGCTCCGACCAGCGGGCCAGGGCTGCCTCGTCGAGATCGCGCCAGGCGAGAAGCGGCAGGGGGAGCCGGCGGCGGATGTGGTTCTGGATGTCGGCCCGGGTAATCTGGGGCGGGGTGCCGAGAACCTCGGAGAGCTGGCCGATCAGGGACTCGGCATAGTCGAGGGTGCGCGAGAGCGGACCGGGACGGCGCAGCTCTTCGAGGTAGATGGCCAGGCAGTAGCTCGCGCGGTTGTCGGCCAGCGCCTGCCCGTGCCGGTCATAGATCCGCCCGCGCAAACCGGGCAGGCGCACACGGCGTATGCTCTGGCGCTCGAGATCCTCGCGGAACTCCGGTCCCCGGGCCACCTGAATACGCCACAGCGAGAAGCCCAAAAACGCAAACGCAGTCATCATCAGCGCGACAACGATGCGGATGCGGACCGAATCATACACCAGCAGGCCCCGGTTCATGCCTCGGCGCTCCTCTCCACGTTCCCCACCAGCCGGTCCAGCCCGGCGATCATCCGGAATACCAGGGGTACCACCAGCATTCCAAGCAACAGGGACCCCATGCATTTGAGCGCGACCCAGCCGGGGGAGGGCTCGATGTAGCCGCTCGATCCCAGCAGCAGAACGAGCAGTCCGTTGACGGTGGCATAGCCCACCCCCCCCACCAGCATTTGCGTGGGCCAATCCTGGTCGAAGACCTGGTCGCGGTAACGGTGGACCAGCCAGCCCACGGCGATGAAGGCGAAGGCGGAGTAGCCAAGCGGGCTCTGTCCCAGGGCGTCCTGGAAGATCCCGGCGGAGAGTCCCGCCGGCAGGAAGAGCCTGCGCTCGCGGGTCAAGGCGTAGTAGACCACCACCGCGAACAGCACCGGCAGCTTCACCTGGCCCAGCAGGGCCCACATGGGACTCACCGCCTGGAGCACCGCGCCCAGCATCAGGGAGAAAAGCATCACCAGGGCGGTCATGGCGCGGATCCTCCTGGCAGAGGCTGGAGGAGCAGACGGGCCGCCTCGTCCTCCTCCTCGAGCAGGACGAAGACATAGTTCAGGTCGGTAAAATCGGCCCGGGGAAGTATGTCGGCCCGCTGGTAGAGGTCGTTGCGGTCGCGGTAGACCTTGTGAACGTAGCCTATGGGAAGGCCCTCGGGGAAAACTCCGCCGAGCCCCGAGGTGAAAACCTCCTCGCCCGGACGCACCGGCAGGCTCTTGTTGATGAACTCCATGGTGAGCATGACCTCGCCGTTCCAGGACACGCCGCGCCCGCTTACGATGCCGAAGGCCTTGCTGCCCCCCACCCTCGCCGATACCCGGCAACTGGGATCGGAGAGCATGAGCACGTCGCAGGTGCGCATGGACACATCCACCGTCTTGCCGATGACCCCCCCGGTGGTGATAACGGCGCGGGGCGCCTCGACCCCGTCGGCTGCGCCCCGGTTGAGGCGCACCGTCTGCCACCACCCGCTGATGTCGCGGGCAATGACGGCGGCTGGCAGCAGGCTGCGCTTCTCGGTCTGGGAAAAGCGCAGGAGGCCCAGCAGCTCGAGGTTCTCGCGTTCGAGGGACTTGAGCTGCTCGACTTCGAGGCTCAGGCGTATCAGCTCGGCGGAAAGCCGCTCGTTCTCGGCCGCCAGGGTGCCGAAGCCCCGCATGGTGCGGAGGCCCTCGCGCGACTTGCGGGAGGTGTTGGCGAGAAGGCTCTGGAGCGGAGCGATGCCCTCGCGAAGAGCCCCCTTGATCTGGCGGGTCGCGCTGTCGGGCAAGTTGAGCAGGACGAGCAGAAGCGCGCCCAGCAGCAGCCATGTTACTATGTTTAAATCCTTAACCATTCATCCGCAGCCGAAAGGCGCGGCGGAAGAACCTGCATGCGGGGCCTTCGCCCCGACGCCGGAGGAAATGAGCGAAACGTGCACCAGCGGATCAGTAGGACTTCTGGGAGCCCGACATCTTCCGCAGGAAGTTCAATTCGTGCAGCACCACGCCGGTACCCTCGGCCACCGCGCTCAGCGGATCGT
>CBFGVE010000362.1:0-3587 GCA_965651915.1 uncultured bacterium | reverse complement strand
GAAATGCGAATCCGGCCCCCCTCGGGAGTGTGTTTGAGGGCGTTGTCCAGGAGGTTTGCGACGGCTTCGCGCAGCATGTCCTCGATACCCTGCACGGGCGCGGTCGATTCGTCGATACGGGTGTTCAGCTCGATGCGCTTCATTTCGGCCACCGGCAGTGCGTCGTTGTGCGCGGAGGATAGAAGCAGCGGTAGCGAGACGGGCGCAAGAAGGTGGGGCGGCAGTCCCCCGGCGGTATTGGCCAGCATGAGCAACTGCTCAACCGTGTGGCTGAGGCGCTGGCAGCTTTCGAGCATGCTGCCGATGGTCTCCTCGTACTCTTCGCGGGTGCGCGGCTTCTGGAGGCAGACTTCGCCCCTGGCCCGCAGCGCGGCCAGCGGATTCCGCAACTGATGCGACGCGTCGAAGCTAAAGCGCTTGAGTCGCTGGAGCGAATCCTGGTAGCGGTCGAATGCCCGGTTGAGGGTTTGAGCTAGCCGCCCGATTTCATCGTCGTCCACCGGCGCCACGATACGCTCCTTGAGCGACCCTGAACCGATGCGCTCCGCAGGTTCGATAATTCTTTGCAGGGGACGAAGCAGCCTGCGCGAAATCAACCAGGCCGAAAGGAGGGAGAGGGGGACGAGCATGGCTGCCACGCCCACCATGGTGCGGATTTCACGTATCTCCGAGTCGACCATTTCTGGATAGGCCCTCAGTTCGTGCAGGCTGAACGAGACGAAGACCACGCCGATGACGAGAAAGACGATCGCGGTGTGCAGCGCGATCCAAAGGAAAAATTTCAGGCGTAGCGTCGCTTTCAATCGCGTGTCCCCAGGGTGAAGCCCACGCCCCGTATTGTATGGATCAGGGGAACGGTCCGGCCCCGGTCGATTTTCTGTCGCAGCCGGGAGATGTGCACATCGATGATGTTGTCCATCGACGTCATTCTCGAGCGGACGTGCCAGACGTCGCGCGCCAGCATTTCGCGCGAGGCGATACCGCCTCTCAGCGAGAACAGATACAGAAGCAGGTCGAACTCTTTGGGCGATAGATCGATCGTCTCGCTGCCTCGCGTCGCCGTGCGGGTGGTTCGGTCAAGGGTGAGATCCTCGATCGTTTCTCTCGGCTCGATGCGCTGCGCGTGGCGGAGTTGTATGCGGATCCGCGCGAGGAGTTCGGCGAAATCGTAGGGCTTGGCGAGGTAGTCGTCGGCCCCGCCGGTTAGTCCCTTGACCCGGCTTTCCACCGCCGTCCGCGCGGTGGTGATGATGACGGGCATGTGGGGATGCTGCTCCCTAAGCGCCTGAAGCAGCAGCATGCCATCGTTGTCAGGCAGGCCCAGATCGAGAAGCGCGAGCGAGTAAGGGCCGCCCTCTATCCGTGCGAGGGCTTCGCCGCAAGTTCCCGCCACCGTCACCGAGAAGCCTGCTTCGTTCAGGCCGTCGGCCAGGCCCTGGGCCAGGCTGATATCGTCTTCCACGACGAGCAGGGTGGCTTGGGGTTCGCCCGCCTGGTGGGTTGCACAGGGGCTGTTCATGAGCCGCATAGTACCACGGAGTTCCCTGCCGCCAAGCCCGGCAATCTGACAAAAGTTTAAGGCGGGAGCGGTTGCCGCAGCGGCGGGGGTGGACGATAGTGCGCCCATTCTGCATTACCGGAGCCCCCCATGAAAATGTTTCCCTCATTGCTGCTGAGTTTGCTGTTCCTCTCTGGTCCGCTGTCCGTGGCGGTCAGAGCTGAGGTCGTATCGACAAACGCCCAGGCCAAGGTGCGGTTCAAGGGGGACTCCACTCTTCACGCCTTCGAGGGATCGGGGATGACCGGCCCGTTCGCGCTTACCATTCATCCTTCCGGCTCCACCCACAGGCGGCAGTGGTCGGCTGCGGCCCGCCTCAAGGTGCGTGCGATGTCTACCGAGAACCGCAAGCGCGACCAGAACATGTTCGAGATGTTCGCCAGCGAGACCTTTCCCGAGATTCTGGCCGAGGTGAAGGATGCCGCCATTTCTTTGGAAGATACCGCGAAGGTCCAGGTTGCGGTCACCATTCGCGACCGCCACCGCCTGGTCGAGGCCTCGGTGTCGGAGTGGCGCGAGGAACCTGGTCATATCGAGTTTGCATTGACCTTTCCCGTCTCGCTGCGGGAGTTTGGACTCGACCCCCCCAGTGTGCTAGGCTTGATCCGGATCGCCGACCGCGTCGATGTGACGTGTCGCGTGCTCGCGCCGCTGTCCGCTGCCCGTAATTCCGAAAGGCGGTAATCCCATGGATGCATTCATTCACGCTATCGAAACCCGGGTGCCGGGCAACGCCTACCGCCAGGACTATGCCGCCGAGCGCATGCGGGGCTGGCTGGCCGAGCCGCGCGCCCGCCGCCTCGCCTCGGCCATCTATGCCCGCTCGGGCATCGAAACGCGCTACAGCGTCCTGTCCGACTTCCAGCCCGGGGGCGAGCCCGAACTGTTCCCCGAGGGCGCGGATGGCCGCCTCCAGGAGCCTTCGACTTTTGCCCGCAACCGGGCCTTCGCCCGTCATGCGGGTCCCCTCGCGGTGGATACGGCCCGTAGCCTTCTTCACCGCGCCGCGATGCCGGCGAACCGCATCACCCATGTCGTCACCGTGTCCTGCACTGGGTTCTACAATCCCGGACCCGACTATGACCTCGTTCGCGGACTGGGTCTGTCCGAATCGGTTGAGCGCTACCACCTCGGCTTCATGGGCTGCTATGCCGCTTTTCCCGCGCTTAAAATGGCCCGCCAGATTTGCCTCGCCGATCCGGGCGCGGTAGTTCTCGTGGTGTGCATCGAACTATGCAGCCTGCACCTGCAAGTGGGATCCGAGCCCGACCAGTTGCTAGCCAACGCCTTGTTTGCCGATGGCGTCGCCGCCGCGCTGGTGAGTGCCGAGGTTCCTGCTGCAGGCGCGCCGGCCCTAGCGCTTGACCGCTTTCATTCCGCCCTGATCCCCGAAGGCGCGGGCGACATGGCCTGGGAGATTGGCGACCGGGGGTTCAACATTCGCCTCTCCACCTATGTGCCCGACCTGATTGGCGCGAACGTGGCCGGCATCGTAGCCGATGTGCTCGGCGACTCCGCCGCGCCGGATGACATCGATGTGTGGGCGGTGCATCCCGGTGGCCGCTCCATTCTCGACCGAGTCGAAGAGGCGCTCGCTTTCCGGCCCGGCCAGATCGCCGCCTCCCGCGAGGTGCTGCGCCGCTACGGCAACATGAGCAGCGCGACGGTTCTGTTTGTCCTCCGCGAGCTGCTCGAATCCGCCTCCGCGAAGCCGCAGCGCATCTGCGCGATGGCTTTCGGCCCGGGGCTGACGGTGGAATGCTCCCTGATGGAGCTACTGAGGCCCAGCGAATCGGCCCTGCGAAAGGAGGGCCTGCATGCGCCCGTTTCGGTCTAGCCTGCTCGGCGGGCTTCTGGTCGGGCTCTCGCTGTGCGTTGGCGCCTGGGCCAACGAAGGGGATCGCGTGCTCCACCGGGTCTGGGTGCCGAACGGCTGGATGCCGCAGGGCGAAGTGCGCCTGCTGGACCGCGAGGGCTGCGCGGTGGTGCAGACCGTGCTATGGACAAAGCATCTGCCGCTAGTCGTTGG
>CBFGVE010000361.1:0-3587 GCA_965651915.1 uncultured bacterium | reverse complement strand
GTGGATGATTTACCCTCCGATGCCGAAACGCCGACCGTCGCCACGGCCACGACGCAAGGCCCTCTTATCCGGGTTTGCGTGTTCGGAGAGGCGGACGAGGTAGAGCTTCGCCGAACCGCTCAAAAACTAAAGACCAGGTTCGAGCAAATTCCGGGAGTCAGCACGGTAGAGAAAAGCGGGTGGCGCGATGAGGAAATCAAGCTCGAGACCCGCCTTGACCTCCTAGTTGAGCTAGACCTAACACTACTCGACCTATCACAGGCCTTGGCAGCGAGAAATGTTAACCTTCCCGGCGGGAAGCTGACGCAAGGGGACCAAGAGATTGTGCTTCGAACGCTGGGGGAATTCCGAACCCCCGAGGAGATCTCCGAGGTCATTGTGCGTTCAGGAATAGATGGCCAGCATGTGAGGGTGGGGGATGTCGCAACGGTCACGCGTGGCTTTGTGGACGATGCCATCGTAGGCCGGGTAAATGGGCGGCGCGCTGTAGAACTTGGGGTAAAAAAGAAAACCAGCGGAGATACAATCGACATTGCCCGCGAGGTTAAGCGGATTGTTGCTGAAGAGCAAGCGCGTTTGCCAGGAGGTGTCGAAGTAACCCATGTGAACGACGAGTCGTTCTACGTGGAGCGCCGTCTGCAGGTGCTTAGCAGCAATGGAATTTTTGGCTTTGTCTTTGTTGTGCTGGTGCTTTGCTTGTTCATGACCGTTCGCACTGCATTGATTGTAGGCATCGGCATCCCATTCGCCATGCTCGCGGCATTTATGATCATGGCCTTTTTTGGCGTATCCATCAATCTCATCACCATGTTTGGCCTCATCATCGTGCTAGGCATGCTGGTGGACGACGCGGTGATTGTGGGAGAGAACATATTCCGGCATATGGAAGAAGGCATTCCGGTGCGCGAAGCGGCGGTTCGCGGTACAAGCGAGGTTATGTACCCGGTAATTGCTACGGTGCTCACCACGGTCGCTGCATTCATACCACTCATGTTCGCCCCGGATTTGATTGGCCAAGTGCTGAGGTGGTTTCCCATCGTTGTAGCCATCACACTCGCGGCTTCTCTTTTTGAAGCGCTTTTGATCATGCCCTGCCACGTGGTCGATTTTGTTCCGGAGCCAACGGCTGGGCGTAATGGCCGAAAAAATCCGCGCGCCCACCGCGTGATGAATGCCTTTTCGCTTCTGTACATCAGCCACTTGAGCCGGGCCTTGCGGTTCAGATGGCTGTTCATCCCCTTGGTGCTTCTGGTGTTTGGCGGCCTTCTGCTTTACGGATACCGGAGTGTGCGGGTTGATATTTTCCCCGCAGATCTCGTTGATATCATAACCGTTCAACTGCGGGCCGAACGAGGCCTTCCGCTAGAGCAAACGACGCAGGTAATGGCCGAGGTGGAAAAGAAAATTCTGGCTCTGCCGACAAACGAACTTGAAAACGTCGTGACCTACGTGGGTGGACATCTCAATCCCGAAGGAGGCTTTTCTGGCCGAGGCACGCACTACGCATCGGCACTGGTTTTCCTCACCCCTCAAAACACCCGTGATAGAAAAACCCAGGCCCTCATCGATTATCTCCGCGAGGAGTGCCGCGACTTGCCGGGTGTTGTCGATCTGGAATTTTCCATGATTGAGCCCGGTCCTCCGACGGGTAAGCCTCTAGAAGTCCGAGTTCGGGGCCCCGAGTTCGATGTGTTGCGCACCATTTCCCAGGATATTCAGGACTATTTGCGTTCGCTAGGAGGAGTCGAGGACATACAGGACGATTTCGAAGAGGGGAAGGACGAGCTGCACGTCCGAATTAATTACGCCGAGGCTGCCCGGCTAGGATTGAGCGTCGATACGGTAGCCCGCAGCGTTCTGGCAGCATTCGAGGGCGTTGAGGCTACTTCAATCCGCGAAGGCGATGAGGAAATAAAGGTGATGGTTATGCTCGACGAGGCGGACGGCAATGCGCCGACAAGCCTAGAGCGCCTGCTCGTGTCAAACCGGGAGGGGCGAAAGATTCCTCTTAGCCAGGTGGCGCGATTTGAGCCGAGCATTGGGCTTCCGGAAATCTTCCACTACGAAGGCCAGAGGGTCATCAAGGTCAGCGCCGCATTCGCGGAAGGCGTTTCGTCGGTACAAATCAATCAACAACTCGAGCGCCAGTTTGAATCATTGCCGGAACGGTATCCTGGCTATGATCTGATTCGCGGGGGGGAGTGGAAGGAAACCCGCAAGCTTTTGATTTTCATGGCCAAGGCCTTTTCGGTAGCACTGCTCTGCATCTTCGTCATTCTGGCTGTCCAGTTTAACTCCGTTCTTCAGCCCTTCGTAGTAATGGCGGCGATTCCCCTTGGTATGATTGGCGTAGTCATCGCGCTCGTGCTCCACGACAAGCCAATTAGCATGATGGCGCTCATGGGAATGGTGGGGATGGCCGGTGTGGTCGTGAACGATGCCATTGTGCTTGTCAAGTTCATCAACGATTTACGAAGAGACGAAGGCATGCCAATCCATGACGCCGTTCTGGAAGCAGGCCGAAAGCGGCTGCGGCCCATCCTGCTGACTTCGTTCACCACCATCGCCGGATTGCTGCCGGTGATTTACGGGTGGGGCGGCTACGAACCCTTCGTCGCGCCGGCCGCGATTACTTTGGCCTACGGGCTCCTATTCGCAACATTCCTTACCTTGATGGTGGTTCCATGCGTATATCTGGCCGGCTGGGACCTTCGGAATCTATTCGCAAAAATTCAGTTCAGGCCTGGGTCGCGTGGCAGGTAGGGGTACAGACTGCGCCAGCGCTGATCGCTAGAGTGGTACATAGGCCAGAGGCCCTCGGCAATGTGCGTATCGAGCAGCCATTCTTCGGGAGGCTGGATTGACCAGGCATGCTCCTTGAGTTCGGCCTCCAACTGCCCCTTGCCCCAGCCCGCGTATCCGAGGTAGGCCCGGATCCAGCAGTCAGGCTGGTTAAGGTACCCGGGCAGATCCGCCGGAGGTATGTCCAGCCTACAAGTCAGCTTCCCCGTATCCTTTGCAAGCCCAAAAACCGCCATTAGAACCTGGCTTTTGCGGACTGGCCCCCCTAGAAACACGGGCACCTCCTCTAAACCTGGCGAATCTTCGGCATCCTCGGAGAGTTGGCCCAGCGTCAGACTCAGCGGGCGGTTCATGATCATGCCTACGGCCCCCTCTCGATTGTGTTCGGCGATAAAGACCAGGCTTCGCGCAAAGCTGGGATCGGACAGGTTTGGGCTAGCGACCAGAACCATGCTACTGAGATCGAGGGGGTTTTCGAAGGACGGCTGCATGGCACTATAGTGCTGGGTGTTTATCCTTTGGTCAACGGGTATTAGCCTTTAATACCCGAGCCTTAGAGGTTGCTTTCCGGTGGGGGCTTGGCTATACGGGAAGGGAGGCTTGGCTATGTACCGATCCATCTGGTCCAGTCTAAGGTTTCGGCTCGTGCTTCTGGTGATGCTTGGGGGACTGCCCTCGCTTGCCCTGTTTGTCGTGACAGCGGCCAGCCAACGCCAGATCGCAGCCGAAGACGTAAAGGCGAACGCCCTACGCATCGCCCGCGTAGCCGCAACGGGCCAGGAGCG
>CBFGVE010000360.1:0-3600 GCA_965651915.1 uncultured bacterium | reverse complement strand
GGCCCAGCGGTTTTCCCAGTCGTAGACCACGGCGACCTGGGGGTGGCTGGTCGCGCCGCAGACGGGGGCGAGTTTTTCCAGCGCCTCGCCGACCTCGGTGACCTCGCGGAAGACCCGGCTCTGCGCGTCGTTGGCGTGGTCGACCACCGCGCCGTGGAACTTCTCCCGGCCGCCAAGGCCCTTGCGCCACTGGAAGTACAGGACGCTGTCGGACCCGTGGGCGACCGCCTGGAGGGACGAGATCAGGTGGACACCCGGGCGCTTCAGTTTACCGACCGCCATCCAGTTCGCCGAGCTGGGGGTGGATTCCATGAGGATCCAGGGGCGTCCGCCGCCCATGGCGCGCAGCATGTCGAAGGTGAAGGCCTCGGCCGCCGCCTCGCGGGCGTTGTCGCTGCGGTCGTGGTAGGGGGGATAGGAGTCGTGGGAGATCACGTTCAGCTCGGGGACGAACTTCCAGTAGTTCAGGGGCTCGTGGGTGCCCATGAAATTCGTGGTGGCGGGGATGTCCTTGGAGAACTCGCGGATGGCCGCGATCTCGATCTTCATGAGGCCCACCATCTGCTCGGTCTGGAAGCGCTTCCAGTCCACCCACTGCGCCTCGAGGCTCATGATCCGTTTGCCTCCCGGCGCCTCGACCTCCTCCCAGTCGCTGAAGCGCTGGCTCCAGAAGGCGGTGTACCAGGCGCGGTTCAGGGCGTCCAGGCTGCCGTAGCGCGCCTGCAGCCAGCGGCGGAACTCGGCCTGGCAGGTCTCGCAGTAGCAGTGGAAGCAGTACTCGTTGGAGATGTGCCAGAGCTTGACGGCAGGGTGGGTGGCGTAGCGCTGGGCGAGGCGGCGGTCGATCTCGGCCACCGCCGCGCGGTAGCGGGGGGAGCTGTGGCAGTAGTTGACGCGGTTGCCCGGGGCATAGCGTTCGCCGTCCTCGGCCACCCGCCGGATGTCGGGGTATTTTTTCGCCATCCAGATCGGCGGCGCGGCGCTGGGGGTGGAGAGGGCGACGGTCTTGCCCGCCTGCGCCACCTTGTCGAGGAAGCGGTCGAGCCAGTCGAATTCGTAGTGGCCCTCGCGCGGTTCGAGGTGGGCCCAGGCGAAGATGCCGACGGACAGGCTGTTGCAGCGGGCGCGGTCCATCAGGGCCAGATCTTCGTCCCAGCGCTCGGGCGTCCACTGTTCCGGGCTGTAGTCGCCGCCGTGCAGCATGCGGGAAGAAGCGTAGAAGGGAGGGTGAATCATGGGAGGGGTTCCTGGGTAGGTGGGTGGTGATGCGGGCGCGGCCTGGGGCTGTTCCCACCGGCCCTACACAGTACACGAAGGCGTTCGGGACTGCACCGAATAATTGGGGCGGAATGCGCTATCCAGCCGGGAAGCGCTAGCCGGCCGGGCTGAGCAGCTCGATCTTGTAGCCGTCGGGATCTTCGGCGAAGGCGAGGACGCGGGTGCCGTGCTTCATCGGCCCGGCTTCGCGGACAATGCGCCCGCCGCGGGCCCTGATCTCGTCGCAGGCCCGGTAGACGTCCTCCACCTCGATAGCGATATGGCCGAAGCCGTTGCCCAGCTCGTAGCCTTCGACGCCCCAGTTATGGGTCAGTTCGAGCACGGTGTTCGAGGCCTCGTCGCCGTAGCCGAGGAAGGCCAGGGTGAACTTGCCCTCAGGGTAGTCCTTGCGTCGCAGCAGGCGCATGCCCATGACTTCTGTATAGAACTGGATGGAGCGGTCGAGGTCGCCCACCCGGAGCATCGTGTGTAGAAAACGCATAGGGGGTCCTTGATTGAGGTTAGGGTTCGAGCAGGGTGAAGTCGGGGTATCGCGCGGCTCGGCGGTCGAAGGTGAACGTCGTCGAGCAATCCTGTTCGCGATTGATGCGGGCGATGATACTGTCGGCGTAGTCTGCGGAACTGTTCTCGTAGTCGTAAAGCGCATTCCAGGCCAAGGCGTGGTTTTCAATTTCGAAGCAGTCGGTCATCAGAACCTGGCGCAGGGCCCGGGCCACCTCGTCGCGCGGGTAGCCATATCCTGACTTCAGCACCCAGGCCAGCTCGCACAGCACGACAAGGGCGATGTGCGCGGGTGCCTCCTGCGTGCAGTGATGTTCTATCAGCTCGCCGGCCAGCGCGGCCTGCTCTTCGTCGTCTGCTACGATGTGGCGGACCAGAATGTTGGTATCAAGCCCGATCATGCAGGCAGGCCTCCTGGGCGATGGCCTCGTTTATCTCCTCCACCGACAAGGATCGCTTCGGCCGGGGCAGCATGCCCTTGAGCTTGCTGGCGGGCTGCTTGAGGGGCACCACCTCCAGGAGCCCGTTGTCGCGGAGGACAAAATCGAGCCTGTCCCCTGCGCGTAGCGCAAGCTTATCCCGAACGAACTTGGGGACGGTGAGCTGGCCTTTGGAAGTCATGGTGGCGATCATAATATCCTTTCGCTTCTGCCTGAAATAGCTTAGGTAAGATAGCAGCAATACAAGTAAGGCGCAACCCCCCGATAAAGAAGGCCGAATGCATCTGCGCATCAAAGTGGTTCCCGGGGCCTCCCGCAGCGAGATTGCGGGCTGGCTGGGCGACGAACTCAAGGTGAGGGTCGCGGCCCCGCCCGAGGGGGGGCGTGCCAACCGCGCGGTCGTCGAGCTGATCGCCGGCCGCCTCGGGATACCCCGCCAGCAGATCGAACTCGTCTCCGGGGCCAGCTCCCCCCGCAAAACGCTTGCCGTCCCCGGACTGGATGAATCCGAGGTTCGACAACGGCTGGGCGGAGAGTGAGAGGCCCGGTTAAGTGTATGCGGTTAAGGGTGGCGGTTAAG
Organism: uncultured bacterium; assembly: GCA_965651915.1. GTDB lineage: Bacteria > Verrucomicrobiota > Kiritimatiellia > CBFGVE01 > CBFGVE01 > CBFGVE01. Next base: position 801 of record CBFGVE010000360.1, on the reverse strand, counting down.
AGTGGGGATACACTTGATCGCTACTCTTAAACGCTTACCCTTACTCGGCATTAGGAATCGAGGCGGCCTTTGATGAGGCCTAGGGGGAGAGGGGCGGGCTGGGCTGGGCGCGAGGCGATGGTCATGTGGCGTCCTTCCTGCGAGGACTTTTCAAAGGCATGCATGATCTCAAGAACATGGAGCGCCAGTTCGCCGCTCGCCCGGTGCGGGCGGTCGCCGAGGATGGCGTAGGCCATGTCGGCCGGCCCGATCCCGCGCATGTTCTCCGCGTAGACGTGGCTCAGGTTCTGCGGCTTCCACTCGCTGCCCGCCCGGGTGAACAGCTCCACCGGACCGCCGAAGGTATTCGGGTCGGGAGCCTTCAGCGATCCCTCGGTGCCGTACAGCTCGATCGGGCTGTGCCCGTGCTTGCAGACGTCGAACGAGATGGTGAGGGTGATGGTCGCGCCGCTGTGGAACTCCAGCGCTCCGCTGTAGTGGGTGGGGACGTCGACCGGAATTGGTGCGCCGAAATGCTCTTTGCAGGTCGCGACGCGCTCCTCGAAGGCTCGGGAGGTGATGGCGCTGAGGCGCTTCACCGGACCCAGCAGGTGGACGAGCGCGGTCAGGTAGTAGGGTCCCATGTCGAACATCGGGCCAGCGCCGCGCTGGTAGAAGAAGAAGGGGTTCGGGTGCCAGGCCTCGGGTCCGCGCGACATCATGAAGGCGGTGCCGCCGACCACCCGGCCGAGCCAGCCGTCGTCCACCAGCTTGCGGCAGGTCTGGAGCCCCGCGCCGAGGAAGGTGTCGGGCGCACAGCCG
>CBFGVE010000359.1:0-3613 GCA_965651915.1 uncultured bacterium | reverse complement strand
ACGATGGGACAGCGCAACCGGACTGGGCCTAACCTTCTGCAAGCTAGCCGCCGAAGCCCATGGGGGCCACATCTACATCGAATCGCCCTGGGGCGACCGGATGGATGGCGTAAACGTCGTGCTTGATCTTCCGTTGTAATGCCGCTCGCGGAGCGGCCCCTACACGACCGGCTTTGAGAACCATTCGATGGTGCGGCGGAGGCCTTCTTCGAAGGTCACTTTCGGCTCCCAGCCCAGATTCTCCCTGGCCCGGCGGGCATCGGCCTGCGAGTCCCTCACATCGCCTGGCCGGGGCGCCTCGTGGACGGGAACCTTGTCGGAACCGATAATTTTGGCCACGGTGGCAGCAAGCTCCAGCAACGAAATGCGGTTGCCCCAGGCCACGTTGTGGGCCTCGCCAAGCGCACGGTCGGGCGCCTCGCTGGCCGCAAGGTTGGCCGCCACGATGTCCGCGACAAAGGTGAAATCCCGGGTCTGGAGTCCATCGCCATAGATCGTGGGCGCCCGGCCCTCGCGATAGGCGGCGATAAACCGGGGGATCACGGCGGCGTAGTGGGAAGTGGGATCCTGGCGAGGGCCGAACACGTTGAAATAGCGGAGAGCCACGGTCTTGAGCCCATAGAGCTGGTAGAAGATCCGGCAGTAGTGCTCGCCGGTGAGTTTACCCAGCGCGTAGGGCGACAGAGGCCGAGGCATCATGTCTTCCTGCTTCGGCAGCACCGGCGTGTCACCATAGACCGAGGAGGAGGAGGAGAACACCAGACGCTCCACCCCGGCATCGCGGGCTGCCACCATGAGCTGGAGCATTCCGGAGATGTTGACCTCGTTGCTCGACAGCGGGTCTTCAACCGACCTGATGACCGAAGGCAGAGCACCGAGGTGAAAAATCACCCGCACCCCCTTCACAGCCTGGGCCACCGCTGCGGGATCGCGCAGGTCGCCTTCCACCACGTCTATATCGTCCGCGACCTCCTGAAGGTTGGCCTTGCGACCGGTCGAGAAGTTGTCGAGGATGCGAACGCTCCTCCCTTGGCCAAGCAGGGTGTGGACGATATTGGAGCCGATGAAGCCGGCACCACCGGTGACAAGGTATTCAGCACTTCGGGACATGCGGATCAAATCTCCTTTAGCGGCCCATGCGCGGGTCGGAGCGAGGGAAGGCAGACAGCCAGAGCTGGGCAAAAACGGTGGTGTCTTCATCCACAATCTTCACGCCCAGCGAATAGCTCAGGCAGGGGGTCTTGCGGGTGATCATGTAGCGGCTTTCCTCCAGCTCGCTCTCTTCGAAGTCGTAGCGCCAATAGGTATAGAGAGAGTACTCCAGCTCGGGGAAGAGATGGGCGTCGAAGGCGAACAGGCTGCGGTTGGGGTCGGTAAAGCGGTACTCGAGTCCGAACCGGGTGCGGTCTTCGAGCAGCAGACTGCCGCGGGTGTTGAAGGTCTCCAGATTGCTGTCGTAGAAATTATAGCGGGCGTCGGAGTCGATCCGGAACCGATCGGACGGCGTAAACTCGAAATCCACGCGCAGCGGGCTGAAGGCATCCTCGTCCGACCGGGTGTTGAACCGGAGGTCGCTGGCCACCTCGACATATACCAGATCGCGAATGTACTTGTTATTACGAGTCTGCCACTTGTTCCGCACGCCTAGGGTCACAAAATTTCGCTCGCCCAGACTGTCGATACCATCGAACTGGTAAATGTTCTCCGGCAGCAGATTGGGCTCTGGAACATAGGTGTAGTTGGCAAAAGGCTCAATCACATGCCGGAGTCCGTCGCCGAAGATGGTGGGCTGCTCGTGAACCACGCCGAAGGCCTTGAACGAGGTCTCCAGCCCGATTTCGTAGAGATTCCGGAAATCGGCCCCCTCGTTGACGGTGAAGGTTTCAACCTCCTCCACCTCGGTCTCCACCCCGAACTCGTCAACCTCGATCACGGTGTTGGTCACGCTGAAGCTGCTGCGGGTGTCGGAGTAGTAGGTCAGGCGGTATCCCGCGCGGGGAATCACATTCAGGAAGCCAAAGTGGCGCGATGGGTAGAGAAGCATGTGGCGGGAATCGAAGCGGATGGCGTCGTAATCCTCGTTATCCGAGCCCTCGCGGTATACCCGCTCCAGGAACGACAAGCTGCTGCCGCTGTCATAGTAGAATCCCGATTCGCCAAGCTGGAGCTGGGGCACCTCGAAGCGGAATTCGGGCAGCCGGTTCACGCTGTCGTAGAAATCGTTCATCCGCCGGTTCAGCTCGACCGAGGCCGTGTAGAAATCCTGGCGGTGAAGGAAGGTCGCCCGGTTCTCGGGCTGGGGCGACTGACGGTACTCGTCGTCGAAGAACTCCTCGATCACCCGGGGGTCGCTCAGGTAGTTCAGCTCGACGGTGGCGAAGTCGCGGGGGCTGAAGGTATGCTGGTGCTTAAGCTGGAGACGGTAGCGGTCGCTGTCGACCAGCTCGCCATAGCGCAGCTCTTCCTCCTCGTCTCGGAAAGGCTTCTGGTCGTCGGCATAGTAGACCCGGGCAATACCCTGGTAGGTTCCCGCCGGATCCTCCCATAGAATGTCCTGCCCGGCTGCAAGCCCCCGCTTGGTCCGAGCGTCGATATGGGTGCGGGACTGGAGGTGGGTGTTGATGCGGTAGTTGTAGGTGGACAGCAGGAACGCTCCCATGCGACCGCTGTACCCCGGAACGAACTCCCACCGGTCGCCCTCCAGATTGCGGCTGAATCGCGGCCAGTAGAAGACCGGCACCCGGAACAGATGGATGGTCGCGTGTTTCCCCTCTACCCTCTCGCCATTGATGATGGTGGATTCGCGGGCGCGGATGAAGAAGTCGGGACGCTCGCCCTCGCAGGTCGTGACCATCGCCCGGTCGAGACGGTAGACATTGTCGTCGATTCGCTCGGAATGGTCGGCCCGGACGTACCACGGAGCCTGGTAGAATTCGAAGGTTCCGAAGTCGCCCTGCCGGGTCCCGAAGTTGTAGCGAAGCTCCTCGCCGGTCCATTTGCGGGTGGCGTCCTGGAAGACTACGCTGCCGCGGGCCAGGCTGTCCTCGCTGATGGTGTTGTATTCGACGTAGTCGGCAGTGAGCACCGCCTCCTGGTGCTTGATGATCACGTTGCCAATTCCGATGAACAGTCCGGTGTTTTCGTCGTACTCGAATCGGTCGGCCTCGACCTGGGCCGCTCCCGGAGGAGGCGCCTCGACGGTTTCTCCCTCGGCCACTGTCCCAGACTCCGCCACCACCCGGGCGACCGGCGCGGCAAGGTACTGGGCCTGCGAGGGAGCGTGGAATGCGAGCAGGACGGCCAAAGCCACCAGCAGCGCGTGGAAAGGCGTTCGAGGAGACGGTGGATTGTTCAGCATGGGGTGCCTTGCGAGGTGGAAGGAAGGTGGCAGGTAGAGGTGGAAGTGGCGAACGCTAGCACAGCCCGGATGGGCAGGCCAAGCGGGAAAATGGTCAAGGCGCCGTCCCCCTGCGAATGCGGAATCGGCGAGGAGGGGCCTGTGGCGGGATGCGAGGAGGGCCGTCCAGGTCGATCTTCATCGTGGTTGAAGCCTCCTGGGCGGCGGGAACGCTGCCGCCCTGGTAGCTATGCTCCCGTTCGATCGAAGGAAAGT
>CBFGVE010000358.1:0-3643 GCA_965651915.1 uncultured bacterium | reverse complement strand
CTGGTTTTCCAGAGCCGCAGCGGCTCGCCCCGCACTCCCTGGCTGGAACCCGATGTCTGCACCTCAATAGAAGGATTCGCCGAGCGGGGGGGCAAGTCCGTGGTGCTCGCTCCCATCGGATTCCTCTCGGATCACATGGAGGTCATCTACGACCTCGACCACGAGGCGGCAGAGGTCTGCGCCAAACTGGGGGTGTCCATGGCCCGGGCGGGCACGGTAGGCACCCATCCGCGTTTCGTGTCGATGATCCGGGAGCTTGTCGAGGAGCGCCTCGGGCTCCGCTCCGACAAGCGGGCGCTCGGCAGCATGGGTCCCTGGCACGATGTCTGCCCCGAGAACTACTGCCTTCCCGGGTAAACCGCATTATTTTCTTCCTCTAGCGGACTTCCCGCATAAACTGCCTTGACCTTAGACCAGAAATTTTCTATTTTATTCTACATAAACCCTATCGGAATATCGTAGATTAATTCGTTCCAACCCATTTTCCCGAGGCCCCATGCCGGTACTACCTGAACTGACCGATGTCGAGAAGGACAAGCTGAAGTACGATCCCGACTTCGACTTTGCCTCTCTCACCACCCGCGAGCTGCACGACCTCGATTCCGAGCAAATCGCGATGTTCAAGTGGGCAGGCACCTACCAGCAGCTTCAGAAGGGCTTTTTCATGATCCGCCTGCGGCTCCCCGGCGGGCTGATGACGGCGGCCCAGATGGAGCGCGCGGCCGACCTCGCCGAGATGTACGCCCAGGACGAGCTGTGCATCACCACCCGCCAGACCCTCCAGTTCCACTGGGTGCGCAAGGACGACCTCCACCGCATCATGCAGGGGATGGAGGAGGTGGGCATCAACACCCGCAACGCCTGCGGCGACGTGACCCGCAACGTGATCACCTGCTCGCTGCAGGGGGTATGCCCCCACGAGATCGGCGACACGCGCAAGATGCTGCTGGCGATCGCGGATGATCCCGAGCTGTTGAACGACCAGCGCAACCTGCCCCGCAAGCACAAGATCAGCGTATCCGGCTGCGGGCGGGCCTGCGGCCAGACGCTGATGAACTGCCAGGGCTGGTACCCGGTGAAACGGCTGAACGATCAGTTCGAGGAGGAGACCGGCTGGAAGTTCCACGCGGGCGGAGGCCTGGGCGCCCGCCCCTATATGGCGCAGGTGATCTTCGACTGGGTTCCGGAGGACCTGGTGCTCGACGTGACGCGGGCCGCCGCCGAGGTCTTCCGCAGAAAGGGCAACCGCCGTATCCGGGCCTACTCGCGCCTCAAATACGTGGTGGACAAGCTGGGCAGCCGCGGCTTTGGCGAGGCCTGTATCTCCGTGATGCGGGAGCGGGGTGTTCAGGGCTGGGAGCGCATCGAGTTCGCCGCCGAGCCGGTTCCCGACGTGGGTGAGCTGTTTCTCGATGGGCAGGCGGTTATTCCCCAGCGCCAGGCGGGGTTCAGCACCGTGCGGGTGATGATCGACCGTTCGGAGCTGCGCTCGGCCGAGCTTCGGCGTTTCGCCCAGTGGACCCGCGATTTCGGTAATGGCGAACTGATGTATACCAACCGCCAGAACGTGGAGCTTCGCTTTGTGCCCGACGACAAGGTCGACGCGCTCCTCGCGGAACTTCACGCCGCTGGCTACCGCACCGAGGGCCACGAGCGCCTGCCCGACATGGTCGCCTGCGTGGGCACCACCTACTGCAACCTCGCTGTGTCCGACACGCCCAATACCTACTGGCGCCTCCGCCGCGAGCTGACCGACAACGAGGAGCTGTGGAAAGAGGTGGGGCACCTGCGCATCAACATGAACGGCTGCCCCAATTCCTGCGCCCAGCACTGGACCGCCGATATTGGCCTCCGGGGCACCCGCGAGACGCAGATCGAGGGCAGCGACGAGGGCTTCTCGCTCTTTGTGGGAGGCTCGCTCGCTGGTCCCGGTCATATTGCGCAGCACGTCTGCGATCTGCGGGCCAATCAGGCGTCCGCTGGCATCCGCCGTCTGCTCGAGGTCTACCTGGAGCGCCGGGAAGCTGGCGAGCGTTTCGGCGACTTCGTCCGGCGGGTTGGGCCCGAGTCCCTGCGCGAATGGATGGGGCCCATCCCTCTCGCTTCCGAAACGCCGGTGAACATCCGCAATCTACACGCCGACCCCCTTTTCAATGAAGCTTTGAAGGAACTCGCATGATCAGCAAGTACGACATGGAAATTCAATACGCGGAATTTCTGCTCCGCGAGGATAAGAACGACGAGGCGATCGAGACCCTGCGCCGCAAGTCGGTTCCCGACGATCCTATTCGATGCAGCCTGCTGGCCAAGGCCTACTACCAGCGGGGTGATTCCCGGGGCGACATGTTCTCCAGCCACTTCTTCGCGTCCCGCGCCGTGGCGCTCGGGAACGACGAGCCCTGGGTGCTGGGCATCCTAGCGATTTCGGCCTACCGCAAGGAGCGCTACGCCGAGGCTGCGGAGACGATGGCCCGCTATGTGACCGAGGCGAGCAACCCGGCCAACCAGCATCTCTATGGGATGGCCCTGCTGAACAGCGGAAAGGCGCAGGAGGCCCTTCCCTGGCTGGAGCGCGCCGCAGCCCAGAAGCCGGAGCGGTCGGAATTCGCCGACGCAGTGGTGAAAGCCCGCGATGCTGCCAAGAACGGACAGAAATCCCTACGTTCGCTCGACCTCAAGCGTTTCCACCTCGGTGGCTTCGCTGACCAGCGTCCGGAAGAGCCCACCCCCCATGCGAGCAACGCGCTGACTCGGCTACGCGGCCACTCCAACGCGGCAAAAGATTTCGACTGGCTTAAAAAGAGCATTCCCTGCCAGCGCGAATGCCCGGCCCATACCGACATCCCCGGCTACCTGAGCGCAAACTACCGGGGCGACTTCGATCTGGCCTACCGCATCAACCTGCGCGACAACATTTTTCCCTCGGTACTGGGCCGCGTCTGCTCCCGGCCCTGCGAATCGGCCTGCCGTCACGGCTGGTCGGATGGGCTGGGCGAGTCGGTGGCGATTTGCTTCTCCAAGCGTTCGGCGGCTGATTTCAAGGACAAGGCGCCGGTGGTCATGGAGCCGTGGTACCCGAAAACGGGCAAGCGGGTGGCGGTCATCGGCGCCGGCGTCGCCGGTCTCGCCGCCGCGCGCAACCTCGCCCTGCTCGGCCACGCGGTCACGGTTTATGAGAAGCATGTTCGTCCCGGTGGCATGATGAACCAGGGCATTCCCAAGTTCCGCCTGCCTTGGGAGCACATCGAGCGCGAGATCGAGCAGATCAAGCTCGTCGGCGTCGAGGTCAAGTGCGGCGTCCAGATTGGCAAGGACATCCCGGTGGGCAAGCTCCTGGAGGAGAACGACGCCGTCGTGATGGCGGCCGGTACGCTCCGCCCCAATTTCCTCGACCTGCCCGGAAAGGAGCTGAAGGGGATCCGGCATGGACTCGAATTTCTGCTCGAAGTCAACGAGAGCGACGAGGGCGATGTGGGCGAGCATGTCATTGTCATTGGCGGCGGATTCACCGCGATGGATTGTGCCCGCACCGCGAAGCGCCTGGGAGCGAAGCTTGTCGAACTGGAGCCGAAGGAGGAGGGGGAGATCCGGGCCGGATCGGTCCTGCTATCCAAGGGCGACCAGGTGCGTGTCTGGTACCGCC
>CBFGVE010000357.1:0-3644 GCA_965651915.1 uncultured bacterium | reverse complement strand
GCGTTATCGTTTTCGACTGTCTTAGATCCAATTTCGATTCCGGTAGTTTGCTCAAGGTTGAAAACATTGAAATAACGCAACATCGGGATTTTTTTATCCTCCCCTTCCCCTTTGCCTTTTACCTCCAGCATTTTGAAAAACACCACTAGCTCAGACTTAGACCCCTTGAGAACCGATCCGCCTAGCTCCCTGACTTGATTGAATGTCAACCAATAGGGCGATTTGTACTCAGTCACCCCTAAGAGGAACGAGTTAATCCCCCGGTATTCCCTTTTTGAAAGGCCATTTTTCGGCCCCTTGCCAATCCAGGGTTTCCGCCAAGGAATGACCCCTTTGGCCATGGTTTTCAAAATCCGCTCAGTGACCATTTCGTAGACCTTCGCGCTCATTTTCGTCTCTCCGTTTTTCGACGTTAACCTAACGTCATGACATAATAATAGCGCGGATCCTTGGCAGATCCTAACGTCATGACGTAAATATTTTGCCCAAAGATCCCGTCAAACTCAAAAACCTAACGTCATGACGTATTTATTGGCAGTTAGCGTGCCGTCCGTACTTTTTCCGAATCCCCCAGCGCCCGCCAATCCGCTACAGCAACCGCTACAGTAAATCGGCCTTCAACCCGCGATCTTCAAAAACCCTTGCAATTAAACTTTCAAATGGCCCTCGAAATTCACTTTGCGGAAATCACTCTCTACATGGCCTATTTTTATCAAATTCGCAAAAACTATTATAATTTTCTAATTGTCGAAATTGATTTGAAATCGCCAATTGCAATTAGATTTGAAAATTAAATTTTGGTAAAATATAGGGAATGTCGGCTCCCAAAGCTGACGCTCTACCAGACTGAGCTACGCCCCGCAGGGGGCGATAAACCTAGCTAACCTCCCTCGCGTTGGAACGGCGCAGGCCTGGAAAGCTCCAAGCCCAGGGCGGGCCGGAGGGCGATGGGGAGGAGGCGGCTAAAGCCTTTTGCGCACGGCCTCGGCATGGTGATGGAATCCTTCCGCGTCGGCCAGGGCCGCGATGGAAGGTCCATGCTTGCGCATGGCCCGCGCCGAATATTCGATGAGGCTCATGCGCTTTTGAAAATCGTACACCCCGAGCGGCGAGAAGAAGCGGGCCGAGCCATTGGTGGGCAACACATGGTTGGGACCGGCATAATAGTCCCCGACGGGTTCCGAGCTGTACGGACCTAGAAATACGGCGCCGGCATGGCGGACGCCGGGTAGGAGCGCCTTGGGATTCCGGGTCAGGATTTCCATGTGCTCGGGTGCCAGGGCATTGGCCACCTCCAGGCCCACACGCAGATCCGGCACCACGAAAATTCGGCCGAACCGCTCCAGCGCGGTTTCGAGCATCGCTTTTTTCGGACTGGCGGCCACCTGCAGGGCGACGCAAGCCGCCACCTGTCGGGCCTGCACGGCGGAGTCGGTGACGCACAGGGCGGCTTCATAGCCAGAACCGTGCTCGGCCTGGCTAAGCAAATCCGCCGCCACCCAGTCGGGATCGGCGGAGTCGTCGCAAAGCACCAGGATTTCGGAAGGGCCCGCCACCATGTCGATGTCCACGATGCCGAACAGTTCTTTCTTCGCCACGGCAGCGTACACATTGCCCGGTCCCACGATTTTATCGACGCGGCGCACACGCGAGGTTCCATAGGCCAGCATGGCCACGGCTTGGGCTCCTCCCACCGCGTACACCTCCGTCAGCTCCAGCTCCTGAATCGCGGCAGCCAAGGCCGGCGCCAAGCCCTGAGGCGCAGGGGTTACCACGGCGATTTCCTGGACTCCGGCCACCTGCGCGGGCACGGCCGTCATGATGAGGGTGCTGGGGTAGGATCCGGCGCCGCCCGGAACATAGGCTCCGATGCGCTCCAGGGGCCTGAGAATTTGGCCCAGGATTTCTCCGTCGGGACCGCGGAAGCGATAGCTGCGATCCCCTTGGTGGAGATGGAAACGGCGCACGTTGGCAATGGCCTTGCGGATGGCGCCTCGCACTTTCCGGGGAGTTTTCGCGGCCGCTTTTTCGATTTTGGCCGGGGAAAGCAGCAAGGGCCCTTTCAGGCCGTCGTAGCGGCGCGCCAAATCCAGAACGGCGGCATGCCCGCGGGTTTTGACCTGGGACAGGATTTCCATCACCCGGCGAGTGATTTCCGGGGAGGGGCTGGGCTCGCGGGCGGCTAAGCGGCGGATTTCTGGATGGGCCGCATGGCGGGCCTTGACTATGCGCATCGTCGGAAAAATAGCCATCCCTTCGGAAGGCTTCTTTCCGCCATCTCCGCGAGGCGCAAGAGACGCTGCAGGATAGCCCCTTCGGCTGGCCCCGCAACCTCCAATCACTCGCCTATCCCGCTCCAGCGGCAGAAGGGGCGCGCTTGGCCGAATTTCCGGTTGCAAGGTTGCCGAATAGGCGATGGATTGCCAATATTGCGAAGCATGGAAGCAGCCACACCCTCCCCCACCCCCGATCCCTCCCGCTCCTCCGAAAAAACCGGTCCCGATACGGGAGCTTGCACCCACTTTCAACCAGCGGACCTCGCCGCCGCAGCACAGGCCGACTTGGAAAAATCAGGTTTGGACCCCGCGGCCTGGGAAGGCATTCGCTATGGCTGGGGAACCAACGAACCCACCAGCCATTTTCGGGCCCTCTACATGGAAACCTGCCGCCGCAATGGCCAATGGGTGCTGACCCGTCTCGACAGACGTAAGGAAATCCTGGAGGCGGAGCGCCTGGGACTGAAGCGATTGGAACCCGATTCGCCCCTGGCATGATGGTTCAAATGCGCCGATGACCGGGGTTTGGATCCACGGGCTATTGGGCTCTCTGCGCGTGCTCCGTGTTGACACCCCCACCCCTCCACATGCAGTGAAAGGTCCGCTAGGCCATCGTTTTTTTGCCGACCCACCAGACCATCCCCGAACCCAGGAAGACGGCGATAAATACCCACATCCCCAGATCGGGCGCCTGGGATTGGGTGCCAGCCCAGGCGTACAGGGCCGCCTGAACCGCATTGCCGACTGCGGCCGCCGCCAAGGCGGGAACCCAGCCGAGCCGGGATGCCCCTGCGATAATCGCCACGGATTCCGCCACAATGGGTATGGGCCGCGAAACCGCCATGGCCCAGGCGCCATACCGGGTCAACCAGGCATCCACCCGGGCCTTTTCCTCCGCTTTCACAAAACGGGCGACTAGAGCCTCTCCCCCGCGACCTAGGGAGAAGGCCAGGAGCATCCCCGCCATGGTGCCGGAAAAGGACAGCAGGAATCCGAGCAACGTCCCGAACACGGCGCCGAATCCGACCATGACCACGCTGCTGGGCACCGGCAAAATCACATCCGACAAGAGGAGCAACCAGCCCAGTCCCGCGACCAGCCCCTTGGATTGTCCGGCGAATTCCATGGGATGGACCAGCCAGGCCGGACCCCACTCTTCCGCCAAGCCGAAAGCCGCCAGACAGAAAACCGCCATGGCGAAAAAAAGCAGGAGGGTGCGTCTCACCGGCGCAATTACAGCTTGGCGAGCCCGGCGAACCGATGGGCATCGGCGGCTGCCGGCGCGGCGGGCTTCGTGTCAGGGGAGTGAGCGCGGAAAGAGCGAAGCGCGGCCGCATCGCCGCCCAGCTTCGCCCGTTCAGCCTGCTC
>CBFGVE010000356.1:0-3660 GCA_965651915.1 uncultured bacterium | reverse complement strand
AGGCGCTATCCCCCGCCCCAAGAAACGGCCTCACGGCCGCGCTACAAACCCAACCAGATATAAACTCGCCCTGTCCTTGCCATTGATCTAGCAGGAATCCACCCAAGATTGAAAAGCGGAATAGCGGCTTGCGCCGCTGCGACCTGCCGGGCACAATGCACGCGAAAGAGCGGTCGTTCCGCAGGCGAAAATTGAGCATCAACCCAGTTCCCACTCCATTCCCCGGCCCGCCCGCACCCCCCGCCCGTGTATTTCGGACATCGAAACGTAGAATACAACTGTTCGATATTGAGATGAAACTCAAACTGACAGCTCTGACTCTCGTCGTGCTTGTGGGGTGCACAACGTCATTGAGGCTCCCGTCTGAGATCAAATTCGGCTGGATGAGTGTGGAGCCGAGCTATACCGTCCTACGGTTCAGCGGTCCTGATCGACACCTGAGGGTTTCTTTCAGCAAGGAGCCGGACTCGATTCTTTGGGAAGGAACCGAGTACGAAGTCGTGGCCACTGTTCTCAAAGACGACGCCGTTCAATCACTCGGCATCCGACCGTTCTACACATGGGTCCTCACTTCTCACATAATCTCTGACGGAGTCACGAATGTTGCGCCGCACATATTGGTTGTCGACGGCAGAGAACTGCCTCTGCGGGAAACCATTCAGGAGCTCGCGCGGATGGATTCAAGATTTAAGATCGAGAAGCACAAGCCACGGAATGCCGAACAAGCGCCTTGAGGGTATCACGTAAACGCGACCCCCTCAGGCTTCATGTTCTGTCTCGACAAAATTGGCCCGAACATGCAGATGCGGTACTCTAAGCCGCCGTAATTGAAGGAGAACCAGCGATGCCAACCGTAATTCTGAAAGAAGAGGCCCGCAAACTTGTCGACCGTCTCCCAGATAACGCAACATGGGACGACCTGATGCACGAGATCTACGTGCGCGAGGCCGCCGACCGGGGGCTGGCGGACAGCCGGGCAGGCCGTACGAAGAGCGTGCAGGAGGTCCGCGCAAAGTACGGCCTGCCAGCATGACCGTTCAGTGGACGGACACTGCACAGGACCACCTCGATGCGATCTATGCGTACATCGCGCGGGATTCGCCCGAGTACGCATTGCGGACGGTTGACCGTCTCACGCGGCGTTCCCAGCAGATTGCGGAGCCCCCCCTTTCAGGTCGCCGTGTGCCCGAATACGACATGGATCGGATTCGGGAAGTGATCGAGAAGCCTTACCGCATCATCTACCACATCAAACCTGACCAAATCGACGTCATCGCTGTTCTTCACGGAGCCCGAAATGTGCTGCGTGCCGGCGAGGAACAGGACTGAGCCGAACATCCGCCTGTATGATATTCTCGCTGCGCTCGAAATCATGAAGCGGGGCGTTGGCGAAACAGAATCGGGGTCGGTATCGGAATCGGTATCGAAGGGAAGATGGAATGAGATTCGGACACGAGAAACGGGATGGGTATCGCGCGGCGATCCTGACGAAGCTCGGGCAGCGGGGCTGGGGCGGAATACGACGTAGATTGGGATCATGACCGGGACAGCGATGGGAGAGCCCGCAAGATCCGGGAGGCGATCGAAGCGCGGCCGCGAAGCGCCATCCCCGCCCGAAAATACGGCCTCACGGCCGCGCTACATACACACTCCGCGCCACTCCCATACCCCAACACTCCCATACCCCGCCACTCTCCCGCTAGTTCCCGGGGCGGCTCATTTCTTTATTTGATCTGCATTAGCAAAGGGTTATCATCGGGGTTTCGAGCCCTCGCCCTTATGAACGTTGCCCCGCCATACCAACCTAGCCGCGCCGGACACACCCAGATCGAGATGGAGCGCCACGAGGCCAAATACTTCGTGCAGCGCAGCCAGCTCCCCGCGATCCGCGACTTTCTCCGCCCCTTCTGCCATCCCGACCCCCACGCCCGCGGCTACCCCCCCGAGTACGTGGTCACTACCCTGCAGCTCGACACCCATAATCTGGATCTCTACCGAGCCAAGGAACACGAGTCGCTCAACCGCTTCAAGCTCCGCGTCCGCACCTATAACACCGACGGAAGTTGCCCGATTTTCATGGAGGTGAAGCGCAAGATAAAAGGCGTCATCGTGAAAAGCCGGGCCACCGTCCCCCCCTATCTGTGGGGCCCGGAGATCGTTCTGGACCCCACCCACCGAATCCCGTTCAAGTCCCGGAAGGAAGAGGTCAACTACCTCACCTTCGTCCGCCTGGTCAAGGAGCTGGGGGCCAGGCCGGTCATGCGCATCCGCTATATTCGCGAATCCTATCTGAGCAAGTTCGACAACTATGCCCGAGTGACCTTCGACCGGGCGCTCCAGTACCAGCCTGCGAGGACCTGGGAGGTGCTCCCCGAGCAGGGCCGCTGGTGGTCCATGGATAGCGCCACCGCCCACAACCGCGATTCCAGTTGCCTGATCATGGAACTGAAGACCTTCAACGATGCCCCACTGTGGATGGTCGAGATGGCCCAGCGCTTCGACCTCACCCGGGCGGGCATCTGCAAATACTTCACCGCCGTCCGGATGGATTCCCTGTTCGCGGGGGCCAGCTATTCGGACGCCTCCGAAAACACCAGCTACGACTAGGACCTTCCCGCATGGACGATTTCCTCCAACTATTCGGGCCCGGCCGGGCCATGGGCATCGAAAGCATCATCGTATCCCTGCTCATGGCCTTCGTGCTGTCGCTGGTCATCGCCACCGTCTACCGCTGGACCTACCAGTCCCTCTCCTACTCCCGCTCCTTCGTGCACACCCTGGTGCTCGGGTCGCTGGTCGCCTCGATCATGATCATGGCGATCGGCAACAATCTCGCTACCGGGCTCGGCATCCTCGGCACCCTGGCGATCATCCGCTTCCGCACCCCAATCCGCGACCCCCGCGACATCATCTACCTCTTCGCCTGCCTCGCCATCGGCATCGCCTGCGGCGCCGCAGTGTACTCGGTGGCAATCGTCGGCACCCTCTTCTTCTCCCTCGCCGCGCTCTACCTGCACTGGTCGCCGTTCGCCTCGAAGCGGCAGTACGAAGGGCTGCTCCGCTTCATGCTGCCCCCCGGCGCGAAATCCCAGCCGCAGATCGAAGAGATCTTCCGCAAGTACTGTTCGAGCAGCCTGCTGATCGCCATGCGCGAGGCGGTTCAGGGCGACGTGCTGGAATATTCCTACCAGGTGCGCCTGATCGACCCGGCCTATCAGCCCGACCTGCTCGACGAAATGCACGCCGTCGAGGGCATTTCCGACATCAGCCTGCTCATGCAGCGCTCTACGGTGGAAATCTAGCCATGCAGAAAGCCTACCGACAGCCCCGTCTTCCCCGCCACCCCGCCGTCTTCTGGAGCCGCATGAAAGTGCGCTGGCCCTTCCTGGTCTGGCTCGCGGCGGTGGCTGCGGTGCTCTACGCCTTCTCCCAGTCCGACCATTCCGGCCAGATGACCGGCACACTCGAACTGCGTAAGGAAAGCATCGGGCCGATCGAGACCGCCCGGCTGAAGGAACTTCGGGTCGGGCGCGGCCAGCGCGTAGAGGCCGGCGATGTCGTGGCCGTTCTCGACACCACCCAGCTCGACACCGAGCTTGAGGTGGAGCGGCTCCAGCTCGAGCGGCATGAGACGGGAATGATTACGTCGGCCGAAGAATA
>CBFGVE010000355.1:0-3673 GCA_965651915.1 uncultured bacterium | reverse complement strand
GGGGAAACCAATGCGGTCCACTTTGTGACCCACTCCATGGGGGGCATTCTGGTCCGCCACTATTTGCGCCAGTCCCCGCCGTTCCAGGTGGGAAAAGTGGTCATGCTGGCACCGCCCAACCAGGGGAGCGAGCTGTCCGACAAGCTTGGCGATACGTGGATTTTCGACGCCATTAACGGCCCCGCCGGGCATGAGCTGGGAACAGGTTCCGAGGGGCTTCCGGCCTCCCTGCCCGAGCCCGCTTATGTTGTTGGTGTTATTGCTGGCACCCGCAGTCTGAATCCGCTTTACTCCTCGCTCATTCCCGGACGCGACGATGGCAAAGTATCGGTCGACAGCACGCGCATCGAAGGCATGGCCGATTTCCTGGAGGTTCCCTACAGCCACACCTGGCTAATGAACCGCCAGACCGTTCAGGCGCAGGTCGTCGCATTTCTGAAGGATGGCGCTTTTTCCCGAGAATGCCCGAAAAAGAAGGGGAACAATGCCGTGTACCCGGCTCCCGCATCGGATCGTACTGAATTGAAAGGACGGAGATAAGATGGACAACACAATGAAGCTTCCCCGCGGCTTTACCTGGCACAACGCGACCCAGTTCCTCGGCGCGTTGAATGACAATGTTTTCAAGCTGCTGATTGTCTTCAGTTTGATTGCCCGGCAGGGTCCGGAACAGGCCGAGGCCATCCTGGGGTGGGCGGGGCTATTTTTCGCATTGCCCTTCCTTCTGTTCTCGGCGGCGGCGGGAAATCTTTCCGATCTGCTGAGCAAGCGGACGATCGTGGTTGGTGTGAAGGTCCTTGAAGTGGGCATCATGGGCCTCGGCCTGGTGGCCTTCCTGCTGGGCAGCGCCCCGATGCTGTATGCGGTTCTTTTCCTCATGTCCACCCAGAGCGCGATCTTCGGACCCACGAAGTACGGCATCGTGCCCGAATTGGTTCCGGCCTCCGCACTCTCACGCGCCAACAGCTTCCTCACCGCCTTTACCTACCTCGCCATCATACTCGGCACGGTACTCGCTCCCGTGCTGTCGGAGCGGCTGGCGGGTCGCTACGCGCTTGCCGCTCTGGCTACCCTGGGAATAGCATTGGCGGGTTGGGCTTGCTCGCTCGGTGTGCCTCGTACGCCACCATCGGGCAGCCATCAGCGTCCAACTTGGTTCTTCCTCCGGGACATCATTGGAACGCTGCGCGACATCCGCCGTGACCGCCATTTGCTGCTGACCGTTCTGGCCGATGCGTATTTCCTGCTGATCGCCGCCTATGTGCAGATGAACATTATTCCCTACGGCATGCACCAGCTCGGTCTTAGCAAGGAAGCCTCGGGGTATCTCTTTCTGTTCGCCGCCCTGGGCATAGGCCTCGGAGCCCTCGCATCGGGTAAGATCTCCGGCCGCAATATCGAGCTGGGTGCGGTGCCGCTAGGGGCCTTCGGTCTAACCGCGACGGCGGCGGTTCTGGGACTGGGCGACCTGGGTATTCAGGGTGTGCGCGCGGCCCTGCTGCTGCTGGGCTTCTCGGCGGGAATTTTTATTGTTCCGCTTAATGCGTTCATTCAATTCCGGGCTCCTCAGCGCGACCGGGGCCGCATACTTGCCGCCTCGGGATTCCTAGGGTGGACGGGCATCGCCCTCGCTTCCGGGGTGGTGTTTCTTTTCAAGTCTTTGGGGTTTTCCCCCGCCCAGGGCTTCCTCGCTATTTCGGGCCTCACCCTTGTGCTTTCGGTGGGCACTCTGAAGATCCTGCCCGATTTCCTCGTGCGCTTCACCCTGCTCTCGGTCGTCCGCTTCTGTTATCGCATCCGGGTGCTGGGCGCCCAGCACGTACCGGTGCAGGGACCGGCCCTGCTTGTATCCAACCACGTATCCTATGTCGATGCCCTGATCATTTCGCTCACCATGCAGCGGCGGGTTCGCTTCATGATGTTTCGCGAGATCTACCAGAATAAATGGTTGCATCCGCTATTCAAACTCATGGGGGTCATCCCGGTAAGCTACGAGGACAGCCCGAAGGCTATCCTCCAATCGCTAAAGCAGGCCCGGCAGGCCCTGGACGACGGGTATCTCGTGTGCATCTTTGCCGAAGGGGCGCTGACCCGGAGCGGTCTCATGCGCCAGTTCAAGCCCGGCATGGAGCGCATCGTGAAGGGAAGCTCGCACCCCATCATCCCTGTGTATCTCGGTGGTCTTTGGGGCAGCATTTTCAGCTATGCCTATGGACGTATCCGCAGCCGCATGCCCAGAAAGTTTCCCTATCCCGCAACCGTGGCCTTTGGCGAGCCCCTGCCCTCGACTACGCCGGCCCATGTCGTGCGGCTGCGGGTGATGGAGCTATCGGTGGACTACTTCAATTCCCGCAGGTCGCATCGCGCTCCGCTGGTGGAGCAGTTCCTGGGGACTGCACGCATGAACTGGAGTGCGCGTGCCATCGCCGACAGCACAGGCAAGCAACTCACCTATGGGCGGGTAGCCACCGCGTCGCTTGCCCTCGAACGAGCCCTCCGCAAGCATACCGAAGGCCAACGCTATGTCGGAATCGTCATGCCCGCACTCGCGGCCGGCGCCCTGGCAAACCTCGCGGTGATGTTCCAGGGCAAAGTGCCGGTCAATTTGAACTGGACCGCCTCGCGCAAGGCCTTTGAATCTGCCATTCAGCAATGCGGGATAAAGACCATCATCACTTCCCGCGCCTTCCTGGAGAAGCTGGAGGGTTTCGTCGCTCCCGAGGGAACGATCTACCTGGAGGATCTCATCCTGGGCATTTCTGGCCGGGACCGGGCTAGGGCCCTGGTCCGCGCGCGGATTCAGCCCCGCTGGAGCTTCCGGGCGGTGCGGCGCGTCCGGCCCGATGACCCCGCAACCGTCATCTTTTCGTCGGGGTCGACCGGCACACCCAAGGGGGTCATGCTCAGCCATCACAATATTCAGTCCAACATTGAAGGCTTCAGCACCATGATTTCGCCTTCGCCCGACGATAATATCTGTGCGGCGCTGCCCCTGTTCCATTCCTTCGGATTCACCTGCACCTTCTGGCTGCCGCTGGTGAGCGGCTTCTCGGTGAGCTACCACCCGAACCCGCTCGACGGGGCGCGCATCGCCGAGCTGGCCCGGGAAAACCGCTCCACAATCCTCATCGCCACGCCCACCTTCCTCATGAACTATACCCGGAAAGCGAAACGGGAAGACTTCGCCCATCTCCGCCTGGTGGTGGCCGGTGCTGAAAAGCTACGCAGCCGCATCGCCGACAGCTTCGAGGAGAAGTTCGGGATTCGCCCTCTCGAAGGCTACGGCGCGACCGAGCTTTCGCCGGTCGTGGCGGTGAACGTGCCCGATGTGGATATCGACGGCGCCATCCAGCTCGGCGGCAAGGAGGGGACCGTCGGGCAGCCTATTCCCGGTGTGGCGGTAAAGGCGGTCGACGAGGAGACTCGGGAGGTGGTGTCCCCGGGCGAGCCCGGTCTGTTGCTGGTGAAGGGCCCGAGCGTCATGCTGGGCTATCTCAACGAGCCGGAAAAGACCGCCGAGGTGATTGAGGACGGCTGGTACAATACGGGCGACATCGCCCGGATCGATGCCGATGGATTCATAACGATTACCGACAGGCTCTCGCGTTTCAGCAAGATCGGTGGCGAGATGATTCCGCACTCGGCGGTGGAGGAGATCTACTACAAGGCGCTC
>CBFGVE010000354.1:0-3680 GCA_965651915.1 uncultured bacterium | reverse complement strand
AAATCACCGCCCCTGCCATCCGCGAGGCGTTCTCGCACCTTGGCCGCATCAACCCGGCCCGGGTCGATGCCCAGCAGGCCCGCCGCATCCTCGACCGCCTCGTGGGCTACCAGGTGAGTCCGCTGCTCTGGCGCCGGATCCGCGGCGGTTCCAGCGCCGGCCGGGTCCAGTCGGTCGCCCTCCGGCTGGTCTGCGAGCGCGAGCAGGAGATCGAGCAGTTCAATCCCGAGGAGTACTGGATCGTCGGGGCCAGGGTGCGCAAGGAAGTCGACCCCCGCGACGCCTTCACCCTCCGGCTCTCCCGCATCGACGGTGCCAAGGCCGAGGTCAAGACCTCCGCCGAGGCCGAGCGCGTGCAGACCGATCTCGAAGGCCGTCCCTTCACCGTCAAGTCCATCCAGCTCAAGGAAGTCCGCAAGAACCCCCGCCCGCCCTTCATTACCAGCACGCTTCAGCAGGCGGCCTCCAGCGCCCTGGGCTTCACCCCCTCCCGCGCCATGCGTATCGCCCAGAGCCTCTATGAGGGTGTGGACCTCGGCCAGGGCCCGGCTGGTCTCATCACGTATATGCGTACCGACTCGGTCAACATCGCCCAGCAGGCCCAGGCGGCCGCGCGCGCCTTCGTGTCGGAAACCTTCGGCCCCGAGTTCATTCCCGAAAAGCCTGCGAACTATCGTAGCCGCTCGGGCGCCCAGGAGGCCCACGAGGCGATTCGCCCCACCGATGTGACCCTTACCCCCGAAATGCTGGAGAGGCATCTCAAGCCCGAAGAGTTCCGGCTGTACCGGTTGATCTGGGAGCGCTTCGTCGCCAGCCAGATGTCGCCCGCCCGCATCGCCCAGCGCAGCGTCGAGGTCGAGGCCTCCGCCAGCGGCGGGGAGCGGAGCTACCTCTTCCGCGCCTCCTCCTCGGATATTGTTTTCCCCGGCTACATGAAGGCCACAGGCGAAGACCGGCGCGCTCCCAAGTCGGCCGAGGAAAAGGAAGCCTCCGGCGAAGAGGGCGGCGACGAGTCCGAAGAGCGCCTGCCCCCGCTGGCCGAGGGCGAGCCTCTGGAGCGTCTCGGCTGGCTGGCCGACCAGAAGTTCACCCAGCCTCCGCCCCGCTACTCCGAGGCCACCCTGGTCAAGGCGCTCGAAGAGCACGGTGTGGGACGCCCCAGCACCTATGCGTCGATCATATCTACACTTTTCGACCGGAAGTACATCGACAAGGAGAAGCGTACCCTGCTCCCCACTGAGCCCGGCCGCAAGGTGAACGACTTCCTCGTGGGCAGCCTCAACGCCCTCTTCGATGTCAAATTCACCGCCGGTATGGAACAGTCGCTCGACGAGATCGAGGAGGGCAAGGTCGAGTGGACCGAAATGCTCGGACGCTTCTACGGGCAGTTCCAGGAGTGGCTGAAGAACGCCAAGGGACCCGACGGAGACCCCGAGACGGTGCGCACCCTGCTCGGGCTGCTGGGCGAAGTTAAGGAGTGGGAGCCGCCCACCAAGCGGGGCAAGCGGACCTACAGCGACTCGGCCTTTGTGGAGTCGGTCGACAAGCAGCTCCAGGAAGGCAAGAAAGCGATCAGCGACCGCCAGGTGCAGGCGCTCAAGGCCCTCGTCGCCCGCTACCGCGAGCAGATCGCCGCGCTCGACGACGCCACCATCGCGCGCCTCAAGCTCGAAGACGACATCGCCAAGGCTTCGATACCCCGCGAACCACCCCGCGAGACCACCTACCGCAAGCTCGAACTCATGCGCGACGTCAGCTTCGAGGAACCGCGCAAGGTGGGCAAGCGGGTCTACGACGACAAAAAATTCTGCGACTCCCTCCGCGAGCAGGTGGAGAACGGCAAGCGCCTGTCCGAAAACCAGCTCCGCTACATGGACCAGCTCGTCCGCAAATACGCCGACCAGATCCCCACCTACGAGGCCGAAGCCGAGGCCCTGGGCCTGGCTGGCGCGGAGGAAGACAAGCTCAGCGGTCCGTTGTTGGAGCTGCTGGGCCAGGTGACGGTATGGGCTCCGCCGGTGCAGCGGGGCAAGCGCACCTGGGACGACCAGGAGTTCTACGAGTCGCTCAAGCGTCAGTTCGCCACCAAGAAGGCCCTCTCGCCGCGCCAGGTCGCCTCGATGAAGAAAATGATGGCGCGCTACGCCTCCCAGATCCCCGACTACGCCGCCAGAACCAAGGAACTGGAGCTTCTGCCCCCCAAGGTCGCCAAGGCCAAGGGAAAGAAGGACGAAGAGGCTTCAGAAGAGGAATAGTATTGGCAAGGTGAGAGTCGGCTGTAGTCCTCCATCATGACCCGCCGTAGGGCGGGTGAAGGGGTGGGTCGAAGGCGGCTCCGCTGACGCAAAATCAGCGCGGAACGCTGACGGGGCACCAGCCCGGCGGTTGCGGGCTGCCTGCGGCAGTGGCCCTGTCGGGCCACTATCCGTCAGCAGAGTGACGGAACTACACATCAACGTCACGCTCGCCCACCTCCAGCCCTCCCTTCGGCGGCCACGACTGCTACAAAGATCGGGACAAAGTCTGCGGCAAAGGGCAAGATGCGTAGAACACATTTGCCCCAGGATCCGGATGACCTATGCCTGAATCGTCACCACCGCTTGTAGCGCTCGAAAAGGACCCAGGACTGGAGGGATTTTTGTGCTATCTTGAGGGCGAGAAGAATGCCTCGGAGCACACCCGGGTCAACTATCTGATGGATATCCGTCAGTTCGCCGGGCTGACGTGGGGCGATGACATCAAGCTTCCTGTGTCCTGGGCCTCCGCCGACCGGTTCGCGGCCCGCCGGTTCGCGGTGTCGTTTCAGAAAATGGAGAGCGCGCCCGCCACCACCGCGCGGAAGATTTCCAGCCTGCGCTCCTTCTACCGCTACCTCCTTCGCGAAGAACTCGTTCCGGTCAATCCGTTCAGCGGGCTCCAGATCCCTCGCCGTGAGCGCCGGCTTCCCGATGTGCTTTCGGTCGATCAGGTGGGCCGGCTGCTGGACGCGCCGATGAAGCTAAAGGACGACGGCGGCGGTGATGGGCGGCGGGGCGACGCGAATTGGCGCTACTATGCAGTGGTGCGCGACCGCGCCATCCTCGAAGTGCTGTACAGCACCGGCATGCGGGTCAGCGAGCTGATTGGCATGGATGAATCCCAGGCCGATCTGGTTTCGGGATTGGTCAAGGCAAGGGGCAAGGGGAAGAAGGAGCGGCTCTGCCCGCTGGGGCGTCCAGCGGTGCGGGCGCTCCGCGAGGCCTTGGATGCGCGCGAGACGCTCTATTTCGGAGAGGGAAGGAGCTACCGCCGGGGCGCGCCCTTCCTGAACAAGCACGGCGGACGAATCACCGTGAGGTCAGTGGAGCGGATCATGAAGAAATATTTGGCGGAGGCGGGGCTGCGCGCCGATGTTTCGCCCCACGCCCTGCGCCATAGCTTCGCGACCCATCTGCTGGATGCCGGAGCCGACCTGCGCTGCGTCCAGGAGCTGCTCGGCCACGCGAGTCTCAGCACCACCCAGATCTATACCCACATCAGCGTGGAACGGCTGAAGGAAGTCTACGAGCAGGCCCATCCGAGAGCCTGAGGGCGCGATGGTCCTGCCGCACAGGCGGCTAGAACTCGGGCGGGCCGTTGAGGTGTTCGCAGCGCTCGGGCTGGCCGGGGATAAAGTCGAGCACCTGCCCCTGGGCGCGCAG
>CBFGVE010000353.1:0-3683 GCA_965651915.1 uncultured bacterium | reverse complement strand
TACCTCGATGACACCCGGGTTCTCCAGAGCCCCAGCGATACGGGAAGTACTCTCAGCGGCCTAACCTCGTCGTCGTCCTGCTTCGAAGATCACGACACCAGCTATGCCTATGCCGGGGCGAATGTGCGCGGCATTCGGAGTATTCCGACAATGTCGCCCAAATGGAGCATTACCCACACCAACCTTACCGTCTCGAAGAAGGTACTGGTCTTCGAGCCCCCGCTGGGCACCGACCAGACCGACAACCGCGACCGCTGGTACCGCCAGCGCTGGGGCGCAGTGGCCGGTTTCGCCGACGGCCACGCCGAGATGGTGATGACCAACCACGCAAACTACAATAACGCCAACACCTACCACTAGGCGCCCGCTTCCCACCCACCATGAGCGAACCCACGCCCACCCCCAATCTGGTCTGGCATCCTTCCGAAACCAATAGCGCCGACCGCCAGGCCTGCCTGCGGCAGCGCGGCTGTGTAATCTGGCTTACCGGGCTATCCGGCTCAGGCAAGTCGACCATCGCCCACGCGCTCGAGCGGCGCCTGGTCGAGATGGGCCAGGCCGCCTACGTGCTGGACGGCGACAACATCCGCCACGGCCTCTGCCGGGACCTCGGCTTCTCCGCCGAAGACCGCGACGAGAATATCCGCCGCATCGCCGAAGTGGCCAATCTCTTCGCCGACGCCGGCCTGATCTGCATCTCGGCCTTCATCTCGCCCTACCGCGCCACCCGGGCCCAGGCGCGCGACATCGTGGGTAGCGACCGCTTCTATGAAATCTATGTCTCGACCAGCATCGAGGAGTGCGAGCGGCGCGACGTGAAGGGCATGTACCGCAAGGCCCGCCAGGGCGAAATCCGGGACTTCACCGGCGTGTCCTCGCCCTACGAGCCCCCCGAAAACCCTACCCTGAGCATCGACACCACCCACCGTACCGTCGCCGATTCGGTCGCGCTCATCGTATCCACCCTGCGCGCCAAGGGCCTGCTGGGCGTCGCGCACGATTTCTCGGTATGACCGATTCCTCCGCCATGGCCTCCCGCCCTCCCCGGGCAAACGTGCTGGGGATTGGGGTTCACGCCCTCCATCCCACCCTAGCCGTGGAGCTGATCCTCCAGGCAGCAGCCCAGCGTCGGCGCGGCTACGTCTGCGTCACCGGCGTTCACGGCGTCATGGAAGCCCAGCGAGACCCCGGGCTCCTGCGCATCCTCAACACCTCCTTCCTCACCACCCCCGATGGCATGCCCACCGTGTGGATAGGCCGCGCCCAGGGCCACCGCTCCATGCGCCGGGTCTACGGTCCCGACCTCATGCTGGAGGTCTGCCGCGCCGGGGTGCCCCAGGGCCTCCGGCACTTCCTTTACGGCGGCGCGGAGGGGGTGGCGGATCTGCTGGCCGACGCTCTCCGGACCCGCATTCCCGGCCTCGAGATCTGCGGCACCTTCACGCCCCCCTTCCGGCCGCTCGATCCCGGCGAGGAATCCCAGCTCTTTGCCGCGGTGGCCGAGGCGAAACCGGATTGCTTCTGGGTCGGGCTCAGCACGCCCAAGCAGGAACGCTTCATGGCCGCGTACCTCGACCGCCTCCCCCCGGTGGTCATGCTGGGCGTGGGCGCCGCCTTCGACCTGCATACCGGGCGGCTCCGGGAGGCGCCGGACTGGATGAAGGCCAGCGGCCTCCAGTGGCTCCACCGCCTCCTCCAGGAGCCGCGCCGCCTGGCCCGCCGCTACCTGATCAACAATCCGCGCTTCGCGGCCCTAGCTCTCGCCCAGCTTGCCGGACTTAAAAAGTACCCCGAACCCATTGCCACGCCCCCGGGGGAAAGGGTATAGCATTGGCCATGGACGCTCCCCCCACAGCCACCTTGGCGGAACTCCGCCTGGGCACCGATCCGTTCCGCTACATGCGCCGTCGGACGATTAACGTCGCCAGCCTGCTGGCGGGCGACCTGGTCGCGCTGGCGTTCGGGATATTTCTCGCCGGCCTCGTCCGCTGGCTGCTCAAGGGCGACGACATGATCCCCCGCTGGGCCTGGGCGCTAGCGCCGGCCTGGATCTTCGGAGCCTATATGCTCCGCCTCCTGCCGGGTTGGGGGCTGGGCGCGGCCGAAGAGCTGCGGCGGCAGGTGCTCCTGCTGGTGGTGGTGTTCGCCATGGCCACCATCGCCCTCTTCCTCGTGCGCGCCGGCACTGCCGCCAGCCGACTCACCCTTTCGAGCGCGTTCCTGCTCTGCCTCCCCCTCGTGCCGCTCATGCGCACCCTGGTCAAACGGCTGCTCATCCGGCACAACCTCTGGGGCATGCCCGCCGCCATCTACGGATCCGACGACCGTTCGGTGGAACTCATCATCCGCTCTCTCCAGGAGGAGCAGGGCCTGGGCTATTTTCCGGTCGCCGTGTTCAGTCCCCTGGGACCCGCCGGGCGCACCATCGCCGGCATACCCGTGGTAGGGCGCGTCACCGAGCGCACCCACGCCGCGCCGGTGGCCATCGTCGGCATGCCCGGCATGAGCCGCCACGATCTCATCGAGCTGCTCGACAATTCGCTCTCCACCTATCCCCACGTCCTACTCATCCCCGACCTGTTCGAGGCCCCCTCCCTGTGGGTGCAGTCGCGCGATCTGCGCGGCATCCTCGGCCTGGAAATTACCCAGAACCTGCTCGATCCCTACGCACGCTACCTGAAGCGGATCGTCGACCTCGCCCTCGTGCTCGCCGCCCTGCCGCTCTGGGCCCCGCTTTGCCTCCTGCTTGCCATCGTCGTCTATCTGGAGGACCGCCACAGCCCATTTTTCATCCAGGAGCGCATCGGGCGCGACGGGCGAACTTTCCGCACCCTCAAGTTCCGCACTATGCACAAGGGTTCCGAGCAGATCCTGGAGAAGCAGCTCGACGAGGATCCCGAGCTACGGCGCGAATGGGAACGCTCGTTCAAGCTGAGGAAAGACCCGCGCGTCACCCGCATGGGCCGCCTGCTACGCAAGACCTCGCTCGACGAGCTGCCCCAGCTCGCCAACGTGCTGCGCGGCGAAATGGCGCTGGTGGGCCCCCGCCCCCTGCCCGCCTACCACTACTACGAACTGCCCCAGCGGGTGCGCGTCCTCCGCGACCGGGTACGCCCGGGAATGACGGGACTCTGGCAGGTTTCCGGCCGCAGCGAAGCCGGGATCGAGGGCATGGAACGCTGGGACACCTACTACGTCCGCAACTGGTCCATCTGGCTCGACATCGTTATCCTCTTCCGCACCTTCCGCGTGGTCCTCAAACGCGAGGGAGCCTACTAG
Organism: uncultured bacterium; assembly: GCA_965651915.1. Taxonomy (GTDB): domain Bacteria; phylum Verrucomicrobiota; class Kiritimatiellia; order CBFGVE01; family CBFGVE01; genus CBFGVE01. Next base: position 404 of record CBFGVE010000353.1, on the reverse strand, counting down.
TGTTGAAGTGCTCCATGAGGCCATGCGTGACTAACCCCTGGGTGCTTAATGCTTCTCCCTTGATATTTTTCTCCCGACTTGGGTGCTTGAATCTGCTTCCGCTGATCGGCCTGCTGGCCCTGGCCTCGACCAGCTTCGCCCTCGGCCCCCACGAAGTCGCCTTGCTCGTCAACGAGGACTCCCCCGCCTCAATCGAGATCGCCAACCACTACCGCGCCATGCGGGGTATCCCCCCACAGAATATCATCAGGCTGAGCCTCGACCCGAAGGTCTTCAACGAGGCCCACCTCGGACAGATGGAGGCCTTCCGGAAACAGGTGCTCGAACCCGCGCAGGCCGAGCTGGAACGACGCGGCGTCGCCCCCCACATTCTCGCCTGGGTGTACTCGCTCGACTTTCCTACC
>CBFGVE010000352.1:0-3703 GCA_965651915.1 uncultured bacterium | reverse complement strand
CAGCAGCCAGTCCGTGCGCAGCACGCCGAGGTCCACGGCGAAGCCCGCGCTGACAAAGAAAATAGGGGCGAGAAAACCCAGCGAGAGGTCGTGGACCAGCGTGGTCACGTCGTGCGACAGTTGGCGATTCAGCACCTCCCCGCGGATGAACATCCCCGCCAGGAAGGCACCGAGTATGGAGTGCATTCCGGCCAGCTCGGCCAGCTCCGCGAACACTAGGCCGATCATGATGACCAGGGTGAAATTCGTGGTGCGTTCGGTGAATCCGAACTTGCGCAGCATGCGACCAATCCACGGGAAGATGCGCAGCCCCACGAAAATGGTTGCCCCGAAAAATAGAACGGCCTTGGCAATCACCAGCGCCAAGCCTATGAACTGCGCTTCGCCGGCATCCACCATCCCCATGATCAGCGCGAACGCCGCCAGCGCGGCCGTGTCGCAGATCAGCGCGCCTGCCATCATCACGCTGCCCACACGCGTAGAGAGCAGGTCCAGCTCCAGCAGAATTCTGGACTTGGTCGCCAGGGACGTCACCCCCATCGCCAACCCGAGGAACAGACCGCTCTCGTGAGAAAATCCAAACCAAACGGTCGTGTAGTACCCCAGTGCGAAGGGCACGAAAAATCCTCCTACTGAGGCCAGGACTGCGGGCCGGGAAGCGTTGAGCAGGTCGCGGTACTTCACCTCCATGCCGATGTAGAGCATCATCATAAAGACGCCCAGCTCGGCCAGCACCTGCAGGCCCTCCGAGTCGTGCACCCAACCCAGCAGGGCCGGACCGAAGAGGATGCCGCCTGCCAGCTCGCCCAGAATGGCAGGGTAGTTCAGCCGCGTGGCAACGCCCCCGCAGAACCAGGCTACCAGTAGCACCAGCAGCAGATTGATCAGGCTGAATTCCATGTCCGCACCCTATGAGTAAAATCAACGCTGTACAACAGGAAAAGAAGCGGCCAATCGATGCTCAGGGAGCAAGAGAGCGGTCGTGCCCCGCGCCGTTTGGCTATTACCCGGAATCAATCCGGTTCCCGCCGCATGGGATGAACAGTTGGCCCAGTGTTTTAAACCAGGTCGCAGGCGTCAGCGGGCATCCAGTGGGCGTCCTTGCCGTCCCACTTGACGTTGCAGCCGATGGGATTGGTTAGCGGGGTAGTGATGGGCTTCCCGGCTACGGCCTCGGCGAGGGCGTTGTCCAGATCGCGCACCTTCACGTTCTCGGGCGCGCGCGGGCTGTCCACCCCGCGACCGGTGTAGATGAGCTGGCGGTCGCGGTCGAACACATAGAAATGCGGGGTGCGCAGCGCGCCATAGGCGCGGGCCACGTCCTGGCTCTCGTCGCGCAGATAAACCCAGGGGAAGCGGTGCTCCCTCATCCGCTCGACCATGTGCTCGAAGGAATCGGTGGCGTAGGTGTTGACGCTGTTCGAGTTGATCCCCACGAAGGCTACTCCCTGGTCCTTGAAGCGTTCGGCGGTGGCCCGGGTCAGCTCGTCGGAGTTGATCACGTAGGGGCAGTGGTTGCAGGTGAAGAACACCACGAGGATGGGGGCCTGGTCGAAGTCGGCGAGGCCATAGGTTTTTCCGTCGGTCGCAGGCAGAGAAAAACTGGGCGCCTTCGCGCCCAGGGGCAGGGTGAACATGGCTGGTCCTCCGTGGCTGGGGGGTGGGCTTGGCCTCCGGCTGAACCGGAGGGGCGGGTAAGTCCGGGCGGTCCTAGGTCAACCGCATCGGCATGAGGACATAGAGGAAAGGCTCGTTCGACTTGAACACGCCTGGGCTCAGCTCATCGCTGACCTCGGCGAAAACCTCGTCGCCGCTCAGGCTGCGCAGGGGCGCCATGAGGAACTCGGGGTTGAAAGCGATGCTGATGTCCTTGCCGGCATACTTGATGGGCAGGACCTCGCGGGCCTCGCCGACGTCCGGGGTGATGGCAGTGATTTCGAGCTGGTTCTTGCGGAAGGCCAGCTTGACCGAGTTGCTCTGGTCGACGGTCATCAGGGCCACGCGGCGTACAGCGGTGAGCAGGCCCTCGCGCTCGATGGCGATGCGCTCGTCGCTCTGGCCGGGGATCACCTGGCGGAAGTTGGGGTAGGTGCCGTCGATCAGCTTGGAGACGATGAGCATGTCGTCGAACTCGAAGGCGATCTGGGTATCGGTGGCCTTGATGGTGAGGCTGCCCTCGCCGGCCAGGGTCTTGATCAGCTCGTTCACCGTCTTGGAGGGAAGGATCATGTCGCCCTCGGACTCCTGGGGAAACTCGATCTCCTGCTCGACCAGCGCCAGGCGGCGGCCATCGGTGGCCACCACGACCAGCTTCTCGCCCTTGAAGCTCAGCAGCACGCCGTTGAGCACATAGCGCGACTCGTCGTTGGAGGCTGCGTAGGCGGTCTTCTGGAGCATCGTGCGGACCACCGCTTTGTCGAGGGTGGAGGACTTGCCGCCCTCGAAACGGGGCATGCTGGGATAATCTTCCTCGGACATGCCGACGAGCTTGAAGAAGCTGTTGCCGCAGCGGATGGAGGCGACATCCTTGTCGTCGACCTCGATCTCGATCTCGTGGCTGGGCAGCTCGCGGAAGATGCTGAGCAGACGGCGGGCCGGTAGCGTGGTGCCCCCCGACTTCACCACGGTGGCGTCCATGCCGGTGCGCACGCTGACCTCGAGGTCGGTGGTGCTTAGCCAGAGGCGGCCCTGGTCCACCTTGAGGAGAACGTTGGACAGGATGGGCAGCGTGGTGCGGGGGTTCACAATGGCCTGCACCTTCTGCAGGCCTTCGAGAATGGCATCTTTGTTGACGGTCAGATTCATCCGGGCTCCTTCGGGCCGTGGCTGTGCACAGGCCCTGTATTAAGAGTAGTTACCAAAGAAATATATCTAATCCTATTAGTATAGGGTGTGCAATCCATTAATAACAGTGCAAAACCCATCCCCAAGGCAGGTTAGGGCCGTCCGCGCCTGTGGATGGAACTGTGCATAAGCGCGCGGGAAACCGGGGTAGTCCACAGGCTCGTAAGTTATCATGGCTTGTTGCGGGGTTTTCAACAGGATCTATCCACAGGGTGATGCGGCGTCAATCCGGGGACTAGACCCGGGTGAGCTTCTGGGTGATGGTTTGCACCGCGTGCTTCAAGTCGGGCTCGGTGCCGGCCCGCTTCTCCACTAGGCGACAGGCGTGCAGGATGGTCGCGTGGTTGCGGCCGAAGGCGTTGCCGATGGAGGGAAGGGACTGGCTGGTGAGGGTGCGGCAGAGGTACATGGCCACCTGGCGGGGCAGGGCGATGTCCTGGGGGCGCTTGCGGCTGGTCATGTCGGCGAGGCGGATGTCGTAGTATTCGGCCACGGCGCGCTGGATGCCTTCGAAGGTGACGTGGTTGGGCTGGGTCTGGTCCAGGGTGTCGCGGAGGAGGTTCTCCAGCTTGTCCTGGGTCAGGGCGGTGCCGGTTAGCGAGGCGTAGGAGGCGACCCGGATGAGCGCGCCCTCGAGGCGGCGGATGTTGGAGCGGATGTTCTCGGCGATGAAGGCGATGGTTTCGTCGGGAATGTCCACCTTCATTTTCTCCCGCTTCTTGCGGAGAATGGCGATGCGGGTTTCGAGGTCGGGGGTCTCCAGCTCCACCACCAGGCCCCACTCGAAGCGGGAGACAAGGCGGTGTTAGAGGCCTGGGATCTCGCTGGCCGGCCGGTCGAAGTTGAGCACGAACAGAAT
>CBFGVE010000351.1:0-3722 GCA_965651915.1 uncultured bacterium | reverse complement strand
ATCTGAGCGCAGGATGCTACTACCACCTCACCCACCGCTGCCATAACCAGAAGTTCCTGCTTAAGTTCGCGAAGGACCGCGACCTCTACCGGTCCATGCTGCGAGACCTGACAGGGACCCACTGCGTTTCGGTGCTGAGCTACACTCTCACCTGCAACCATGTTCACCTGCTGGTCAGGGCGGAATCGCGAGGCGACATCAGCAGCATGATGCACGACCTCTCGGGCACCTTCGCCAAGGCCTACAACAAGCGGAAAGGCCGCCTGAACGCATTCTGGGCCGGACGCTATCACGCCTCGCTGATCGACGGTCGCAGCTACCTGTGGCGATGCATGCGCTACATCGACCTGAACATGGTCCGGGCGGGGGCCGTCGCCCATCCCCGGGACTGGCCGTGGTGCGGCTACCAGGAACTGTGCGGGCTGAGAACCCGCTACCGGATCATCGACCAGCAGGCTCTGCTGACCGCCCTCGACCTCGGCGACGACCTCCATCCGGTCGTTCAAGCCTATGAAGAGGATCTGGAAATGCGCATCCGCCAACGGGAGCTGGCCAGGGAGGCGGAATGGACCGAAAGCCTTGCTGTCGGCAGCAGGTCGTTCGTCGATTCCTACACGCCCACGATTAAAAACAGGCAATGCACGGAAGCCTGCGAGCTACCGCCCGGCTCCGGAGACTGGATCCTACGTGAAACCAGGGTCGAGTACGCTTAGAGCCGTTTTTGAGGCCCAAAAAACGGCTCTAAGCCTATGTTTTGGGGAGTGTTTTACGCGCTACCTACTGCGACACAGGTGATTGCGCAGGTCCGGCGTGCTTTAGAGGGTGAGGGCGCGGCGGAGCCAAGTCGCTCGCCGCTCCAGAGCCTCGTCCATTTCTGTGTGCAGCGCCTCGAAATGCTCGCGGATATAGGCCTTTAGCGCCCCCGCATCCCCTGCCTCCATCTGTTTCTGCAAGCCGTGGTTGGCCGGTGCCTGCTCGTAGGGAGGCCGCTCGCCCAGCGCCTGAAGCACGTCGCGCAGATGCCAGACCCGGGCCGGCTCGCCCGGCGGTGTCCGCTCGATCAGCAGGTCGGGCAGCAATCCCAGACTGTAGTCAAGCACCACCCCCGCGCCACCCCGGCGGTAGACCGCCCGGCACTCCGCGCCCGAACGCTCGATGGCGAGCCCGTAGCCATGCTCCTCGACCAAGAAGGCGAAGTGCCGACGGCAGGCCCGCGTGAACCAGGGAAAGGGGTCGCCCGCGTCGTCCGTCATGGCACGGTCTCCGGCCGGACAGGTGCGGGCTCGCCCTCCGCGCCCTCAGACGGCCTCTCCCCTCCCCCGCCCATCTCCATCCCCGTCACCCGCAGCGCGGTGCGGTGGCGCGACGGATAACTGAACACATCGAGATCGCGCAGCATCCATACCCCGTCCACCTCCTGTATGCTTTTCACCACCAGGCGGCGAACGCGGCGGTTGTCGCGGTCGAAAATCTCGGCCTCGAACACCGCCAGCGCCTCCTGGTCGATCCACAGCCGGGCCCGGCCATACTGCGTCTCGCCCGGCGGGGCGGGCAGATCGAGCACGTGGCAGAAACGCCCGCGGACCCGCTCGGGTTTGGCAACCGAGCCCCCCTTCCACCACAGGAAGGAAAGGCTCAAATCCGACCAGGCAATATCAAGCCCGGCGATACGCTGCGACAAATCGGGTTCCCCCACCGCCTCGGGGGGATTGCCGCGAAGTAGCGTGTAGGTGGCCTCCCCCTCGCCCTTCCAGACGATCCGCATATCCTCGATCTGCTCGCCGAAGCGGTCGCGCAGAACATAGGTCGCGCCGGGCGGCGACGCCCCCCAGTCGAGCCGCATCTCGGCCAGCAGGGTGCGCAGCGCGACACCCCCCGGCTGGCGTACGGTCAGCTCGGCCTCCAGCATAACCGGTTCGCGGGGCAGGCCGGCGCGGACGGCGGCGAGGATAGCGTCGGCATCCAAGCTCTCGGCCAGGACGGGACCCGCCAGCAGAAAGGCGAGCAGCGGAGCGGCACAACGCGGGGGTCGCATGGGTTCAGCCTTTCTTCCGGCGCGATGAGGGGCGGGGATCAAGCATCAGGGCGACGGCCTCGTCGATGGACTTCACCCAGTGGAAGCGGAGCTTGCGCTGGACCTCGGGGGGTACGTTCTCCAAATCGACCCGGTTGCGCTCGGGAAGAAGTATCGAGTGAATGCCCGCGCGGGCTGCGGCCAGCACCTTCTCCTTGATTCCGCCCACCGGCAGCACCTTGCCGCGCAGCGAAATTTCTCCGGTCATGGCGGTGCGCCCGTCGAGCGGCCGCCCACGCAATAGCGACACCATGGCGAGCGCGATTGCCAGACCCGCCGAGGGCCCGTCCTTGGGAATCGAGCCCGCCGGGACATGCACATGCACATCCATCTTCTCGAAATCGATGGCCTCGGTGGCGAAGCGCTTCTGGTTCGCCCGTACAAAGGTGAGCGCGGCGCGGGCAGACTCCTTCATCACCTCGCCCAGCGACCCGGTCAGGATAAGACGCCCCTGGCCCTCCATGCGGCTCACCTCCACGAACAGAATGTCGCCGCCGGTGGGCGTCCAGGCGAGCCCGGTCGATACCCCCGGCTCCATCGCCCGTTCAGCCACCTCGTTCTCGAACCGGATCGGCCCGAGAAATTCCTTGAGCACCTCCGGCGCAAGAATGCGGCTCCCGGCCTTCCCCGAGGCCACTTCGCGGGCACGCTTCCGACACACCGTGGCCACCTGGCGTTCGAGCTGGCGCACCCCCGCCTCGCGAGTGTAGCTGCCAATGATCATCTCCAGCGCCCGGCGCTGGAAGCGGATCTGCCCATTCTTCAGTCCATGCTCCTTAATCTGCTTAGGCACGAGGTACTTCAGGGCGATCTGCAACTTCTCCTGCTGGGTATAGCCCGAGAGGTTGAGCACCTCCATGCGGTCGCGCAGCGGCTCGGGGATGGTGTGCAGCACGTTCGCCGTGGTGATGAACAGCACCGAGGAAAGGTTGAAGGGCACATCGAGGTAGTGGTCGGAAAAGCTGTGGTTCTGCTCGGGATCGAGCACTTCGAGCAGGGCCGACGAGGGATCCCCGCGGAAGTCGCTCCCCAGCTTGTCGATTTCGTCGAGCATGAACACCGGGTTGCGGGTGCCCGCGTTGCGCAGGCCCTGGATGATGCGGCCGGGCATCGAACCCACATAGGTCCGCCGATGGCCGCGAATCTCGGCCTCGTCGCGCACGCCGCCGAGCGACATGCGGATGAATTTGCGGCCGAGCGCGCGGGCGATGGACTGTCCGAGCGATGTCTTGCCCACGCCCGGCGGGCCGGCGAAGCACAGGATGGGCCCCTTGAGGTCGCGCTTGAGCTTGAGCACGGCGAGGAATTCGAGGATGCGGTCCTTGATCTCCTTCAGGTCGTAGTGGTCCCGGTCGAGGACCGCCTTGGCCGCCTCGATGTCAAGATGGTCCTCGGTGAGCACATCCCAGGGCAGCTCGGTGAGCCAGTCGAGATAGGTGCGGATCACCCCGTACTCGGGCGAGGCCGAGGGAATGCTGAGCAGGCGGTTCCGCTCCTTGGCCGCCACCTTCTGGGCCGCCTCGGGCAGCTTGGCTCGGGCGATCTTTTCGTCGATCTCCTTGAGGTCCCCCTGCTGCTGGTCCATCTCGCCCAGCTCGTTCTTGATCGCCTCCAGGCGGGCCCTGTCGGCGGGCTCGTGGGGGCGGAA
>CBFGVE010000350.1:0-3737 GCA_965651915.1 uncultured bacterium | reverse complement strand
TATCATGGCCGATCTCGGGGTGGTCTTCCTCATGTTCTCCCTCGGGCTCGATTTCAGCTTCAAAAAGCTCAAGGCGGTGGGCGGGTCGGCCTTCGTGACGGCGGCCTTCGAGATTATGGCGATGATGGCGGCGGGCTACGTGCTCGGCCTGGTGCTGGGCTGGACGCCCATGGAGCGGGTGTTTCTCGGCATCATGCTCGCCCTCACCTCGACCACCATCGTGGTGAAGGACCTGCGCGACTCCGGCATGCTCAAGGCCAAGCACGGCCTGCTGATCTCCGGGGTGAGCATCTACGACGACATCTTCGTGATCTTCGTGATGATCCTGCTGCCGGGCTTCGCGCTCTCCGGAACGCTCCCCCTGGGTGCCGTCGCGGTGAATCTCGGCCAGCTCGCGCTCTTTCTCACGGCGGCGGTCGTCGTGGGCCTGATCGCGGTTCCGCGTTTCCTCCGCTTCGTGGGGCGGATGCAGAGCGACGAGCTGCTGCTCATCGTAGTGCTGGCCCTCTGCTTCGGCGGGGCGCTGCTCACCGTGAAGATCGGCTACAGCGCGGCGCTCGGGGCCTTTCTCGCCGGCTCGATGGTGGCGGAATCCCGGGAACTGGGCCGCGCCGTCCGCCTCACCGCGCCGGTGCGCGACATGTTCTCCGCCGTGTTCTTCGTGGCGATCGGCATGCTGATCAGCCCGGTCTACATCTGGGAGCAGGGCGGACCGGTGATCCTCATCACGGCGGTCTACCTGCTGGTTAAAATCGGGGCCTGCGCCCTCGGCGCACTCATGTCGGGCTACGACGGCCAGACCTCGATGCGCTTCGGCACCGGCATGGCCCAGGTGGGCGAGTTCGCCTTCATCCTCGCCGCCCTCGGCCTCTCGCTCGACGCCATCGGCCCCCACCTCTACCCGGTGATCGTTGCGGTGGCGACCCTCAACGCGCTGATCCGCCCCTACCTGGTCAGCAACGCCGACCGCATGGCCGCCGCCCTCGCCCGGATCCTTCCCGACAGCGTGGTGGAGGCCTTGCAGCTCTATGGCGCATGGGTGCGGCGCCTCTCCCAGGAGCGCCGGAACGTGCCGGCCATGCGCCCGGTGCGCAGCCTCGCCTTCCAGCTTTCGATCAACCTCATGCTGATCGCGGCCGTGTTCATCGCCGGGGCGGTGGGCGCCGAGCGCCTCGCCGAGTGGTCCTTCGACATACCCGCGTGGCTGGGGGGCGCCAAGGCCCTGGCCTGGGCCGCCTGCGCGACCCTCTCCCTGCCCCTGTTCGTGGCTACGGTCCGCAAGATGGAGGCCATGGCGATGCTGCTGGGCGATCTGTCGATGAAGAACGCAGGGCGATACCGCAACCGCCCCTCCCTGCGGTCCTTCCTGTCGGGATCCTTCTTCGTGGTCCAGCTCGTGCTGCTCGCCCTCCTTACCCTTCTGCTCAGCCTCGCCATGCTGCCCCCGCTCCACATCCTCGCCATCGCGATGGGCCTGATCCTGCTGCTGACCGCCGCCTATGCGCGGAAGCTGAACAACTGGTACACCCGGGCCAAGCTCGCGGTGGTCGAGACCTGGAACCAGCCCCCTCCCGATGCCGCCGACCCCGAACCCACCGAACCCGCCCTCCTGGCTGAGGCGCTCACCCGCACTGTGACCGTACACTCCCACTCCCGCGACTGCGGGAAGCTCATCCGGGAGCTGGGCCTGCGGGCCGAGACCGGGGTGAGCATCATCGCGATCGAGCGGGCCGAGCACACCGTCATCAACCCCAGCCCCGACGAGGACCTCCGGGCGGGCGACAAGCTCCTCCTGCTCGGCAGCGCCGAACAGCTAGCCAAGGCCTCCTCGCACTTCGACTAGCGGGCGGTTTATTCTGGCTCTCGGGAGCCTTCTCGGGTAGCACTAGCCGACTTCACCCGCCCATGGACAACCCACCCGCCAGCGACCGGAACCAGTTCAGCACCTTCAAGGGGGTGTTCACGCCGTCTATCCTCACGATTCTCGGCGTGATCATGTTCCTGCGCGCCGGCTTCGTCGTCGGCCAGGCTGGGGTCCTCCACTCCCTGCTCATCCTGATTCTCTGCGAGGCAGTGGTCCTGCTCACGGCGGTTTCGCTCTCGGCGATCGCGACCAACATGGCGGTGAAGGGCGGCGGGGCCTACTATCTCATCTCCCGGGTGCTCGGCCCCGAGTTCGGCGGGTCGATCGGCCTGGCCCTCTTCGCCGCCCAGGCGCTCTCGGTTCCCTTCTACGTTCTGGGCTTCACCGAGGTCGTCGCCGACTCGATTCCCGCGCTCCAGGGCCAGAACACCCTGGTCGCGATGGTTACCACCACCGCCCTCTTCGCGCTCACCTGGAGCGGAGCAAGCTGGAGCATCAAGGTCCAGTACATCGTCATGGCGATTCTTGGCCTGGGCATTCTCTCCGCCCTCGGCGGCGCGGCGCTGAACTTCAGCCCCGAGCGCTTCGCCGAGAACCTGCACGCCGGCTACACCGAGCCCCGCTACGGCTTCTGGGTCATGCTCGCCATCTACTTTCCCGCCGTGACCGGCATCAACGCCGGCATCAACATGTCGGGCGACCTCAAGAACCCCTCGCGCTCGCTGGTCGTCGGCACCTTCGCCGCCATCGCCACCGGCTTCGCCATCTACGCACTGCAGCTCGTGCTTCTCGGCGGCGCGAGCGAGCGTGGAGCCCTGCTCGAACGGCCCTTCGGGGTGCTGCTCGACAACGCGCTCGGCGGATCGCGCTTCCTGGTCTACGGCGGCGTCATCGCCGCCGCGCTCTCCAGCGCGATGGGCTCGATGCTGGGGGCGCCGCGCATCCTCCAGGCGCTGGCCCGCGACCCGCTTTTCCGCATGCTCCGGCCCTTCGCCCAGGGCTCGAAGCAGGGCGACGAACCCCGCGTGGCGCTGCTCCTCACCTATGCCATCGCCATGGGGGTCATCGCCCTGGCCGGCCTGCGCGAGAGCCACGAGGGCTTCAACCTGATCGCCGCCATCGTGACCATGTTCTTCCTCTGCACCTACGGCATGACCAACCTCGCCGCCTTCGCCGAGGCCTTCGCCCTCAACCCCTCCTTCCGCCCCACCTTCAAGGGTTTCCACTGGCTGATGGCCCTAGCCGGCGCGTCGCTCTGCGGCGGCATCATGGCGCTCATCGACCCCCGCAGCGCGGCCGTGGCCGTGGCCGTGATTGGCCTGCTCTACTACCGCATTAGCCGCAAGGTGGTCAGCGCGACCTATGGCGACGCCCGCCGCGGGGTCTACTTCGCCTCGCTGGTCCGCCACCTCCACCTGCTCAGCCAGACCCCGATGCACGCGAAGAACTGGCGGCCCATCGTCCTCGTGCTCTCCGGCAACCCCGAGAGCCGCCTCCCCCTCGTCCGCTTCGCGGGCTGGATGGAGGCCGGGCGCGGACTGGTCTCGCTCGCCTACGTGATTCCTGGAACCCTCGAGAACATGCTCGACCGCCGCCGCGCCGCGACCGCCCGCCTCGAGCAGTTCGCCCGAGACAACGGCCTGCGCCTCTTCCCCGAGGTCCTCGTCATGCCCGACTTCGACGAAGGGGTGCAGGCCCTCGTGCAGACCCACTCCATTGGCCCCATCAAGCCCAACCTGGTGATGATGGGCTGGCCCCGCGACGCAGCCCGGGCCGAACCCTTCGCCCGCCACCTGCGCACCGTTTGCTCGGTCGGCATGAGCGCGGTGGTGGTCGCCGTCTGGTCGAAGAGGATCAGCGCGTAGGCGGCGGC
>CBFGVE010000349.1:0-3744 GCA_965651915.1 uncultured bacterium | reverse complement strand
AGGCCCTCGGCATGGTGATGGAGGGCGATCCCGCCCAGCCCTCCTTCGCCGAGCGATTTGGTCCCGGGTAGAAAAAAAGCGAGGGCGGCAAGAATCAGGGTGGACATGGCGGCTGAAATCCGTACACTGTCCCCTTCTTTTTCACGGCCACACCGGGCGCCGAGGCGTCCGGGACATCCTGGTGGGGTACCGAAGCGGCCAAACGGGGCAGACTGTAAATCTGTTGTCTATGACTTCGCTGGTTCGAATCCAGCCCCCACCACCACTCCCAAGAACCCCGGCGGAACACCCCTCCCGCCGGGGTTTTTCGTTTCTCAGCCTATCCACATGCCTCCCCGCTGTTGGAAAATAGGCGCTTCCGGGTTTCCCTTGGGATTAGTTGCCCGTGAATCGCACGAATCTCCTTGGAGCCGCCATGGGCCGCAACCAAATTTATAACTATGGGCGGGCTGCTCCCAGTAGCATTCCGCCGCGCGGAATGGGACCCGAGGTGTTGACTGAATTACTCTTCCTCGCCACCCTTAACCGGATACTCTTACTCGAACCGCTTAAATGGGAGGAGCGCCGTGACATCGCGCAAGGAGACCGCTTAAGCGTATCCGGGTAAGGGTGGCGGTTAAGAGCAGGCCTGCGGTTTAGACCCTGGCGAATCTGCTTCGCGTGCCCACCCCGGCCTCCGGTCAGCCCGCTTCGCCCGCCCCCGGATGGGGGCATCGCCCGTAGCCTAGGGGCTTGCCCCCGGGACTGGGAATTTTAATAAAATGCGCCCCGGAGGGGTGCGCGAAATTTTTCGGGAGGGGAGAGAACCACAGGTGGACTAGGATGAACGCGGATGCATAAATGCCTTATTTGCGTCCATTTACGTTAATTTTCGGTTCAGAATGTTTGTAAAGACGAGAGGTTATCGGAGATAGCAGTACAGCAGGGCCACAAAACAAGGGGAATTGGATCTTGCTCAATGGGGACATGATAATTATTACAAGGCACTTAAGCATGGGCGCTGAATAGAAAGGGGTAAGTATGTCTAGTGGGAAATCATTTATTCTGCCGTCGATATGCATCGGGTTGTACGGATTGATTACGCTCGCATCGTTCTGTCTTGCATGGGGCTGGTTTGCTAGACCTTCAACATGGGTGGTTTACGCTGCACTGTTCTTGTCAGTCACCGCTCAATTGGCCGTCTATTTAGGGGTGCTCGCTTTCTATGGCGTCCGAGCCCTTTCTCGCCGCTGCCGTCCGGCCTATCTAGCCCTGGCATTGAGTTGTATCCCTCTTGGACTGCTCCTCGCTTTCCCGCCAAAGTCGGCGTTCGTTCTAGGCTCGCAACTATTTTTTCATGGAAAGCACAGTAGGGGTGAATTGACGGAAGACAGGATGATTCATTTGCTTGAACGCTGCCTGCGGGAAGTACCTCCAGGAGCCCACTTCATTGCCTATGAAGATCTGATCAGGGGATCGTACACTTCCGATGACTATATGGTTTTTGACGATGATTTACTCGGGGTCTTGCGACCGGATTATCTGCTTTTTGAAGCAACCCCTATGGGAAGGTCGATAACCTTGGAGTGGGGCGGAAGCATTTTGGGACGATACGGAGGCTGCTTCGACGACAAGCTTGGCAAGCATTTGGCCTACGCCAATCAAATTGCTTTATCGGACAAGCTGTTGTTTGTTTGGAAATAGCTGGTCTGGAATGGACGCCATTCAACAAGACTGGACGTTAAGATTCGCCCAAACCGCTTTCGGTTGACCGGATGGTCGCCGAGCGGCACTATGACGAACAGGACGCCATGATCTACGAAGCCACCTACGAATACGACCTGGCGGGCAACCGCACCCGGACCGTGATCGACGGCGAGACCAACGTCTACACCCTCGGCATCGGCGACCGCCTCGCCGACTGGGAGACCGGCTCCTACGCCTTCGACGCCGCCGGCTGCGTAACCGTCCGCGTGGCCGGGGCGACAAGCCAGACGCTAGCTTGGGACAGCCTGTACCGGCTGACAAGCGTCTCCACCAACGGCCAGACGGTAGAAAGCTACCAGTACGACGCCCTCGACCGCCGGGTCAAAACCACCACCGGGACCAGCGCCCGGAGGCTTGCTCAAAGCGCCCCGCACATCTGGGCGCCGCCGGGAGCCTGCTGCACAGCTCTAGGCGCGTCCTTTGCCTGCATGGGCGGGAGCCTGCTTGGAAATCCCGGTGGCAGGGGTCGCCTCGATGGTGGTGGGAATGTGATACAGCTCAGATAAGTTTAAAAATATTGCAAATATCATAAAACAAACAAGATACAACATTTGTTTAGGGAATCTCCCGTTTTTTGTTGCTGGCCCCGGGGGCTCTGATAAAGTGGCGGGATGATTTCGATTCCAGGCTCATTTCAGCCTTGTGTCCGGACGATCGTTCCGGCCCGCGCCTGCCCGTGTTCCAGGGGTATCTGCCGCCGTTGTGCGGGGGGGGGATCTAGCGGTGGCGGGAGTGACGATCTACGACGTGGCGAAGCTTTCCGGGGTGTCCACCGGTACGGTGTCCCGTGTGATCAATAATGGCCCGGGGGTGCGCGAGATCACGGTCAAGCGGGTGCGCGACGCGATGGCGACCCTGCGCTACGAGGCGCCTCCGCCCGGCCAGCGCCGGGGCTTCCGTCGGCCCAAAAGTTCGCCTCGGCGTACCCACCGTATGGCCCTGCTGGTACCGGGTATGTCGTCGGCGATGCTGCACTCGCCGGTCTACATGGATGTACAGCGGGGAGTGGAGGAGGCGGCGCGCACGCTCGGGCTCTCGATGCTGCTGCGCAACATTCCCCGGGGCAGCAGCCTGCGCGAGCCATTGCTCCATGACCGGGTCGACGGCGTGGTTCTTTTCGGCTGGCGGCTGGACATGGACTTGCACCGTCAGCTCCAGGACTTCCCGGTCGTGGCGGTGATGGGCCGCACCGTCCCGCAGCTGCCCTGCGACCTCCTGACCTACGACAACCGGAAAATCGGTCTGCTAGCCGCCGACTACCTCTTGTCCCGGCGCCACCGGGCCTGCGCCTTTCTCGGCGATCCGTCGGAGGAGGGCGTATTTGCCGAACGCCGGCAGCTTTTTGCCGATACCATTCTCCGCCACGGCGGCTCCGTGGTGGCGGGTTGGGAGCTGGAGCGAGGGGAGGGGGCAGGCCATGAACGCGAGGTGGACCGCGCCTTCCTCGGTCCAGTCCTCGACCGCCTCTTCTCGTCCGACCCCAAGCCGACCGGCCTTTTCATTTCCTCGGACCGCATCACTGCGGCGGCCTACCCGCTGCTCTACGAGCGGGGCATCCTGCCCGGCCGCGATGTGGATATCGTCTCCTGCAACAACGAGGAGCTGCTGCTCGCCAATCTGCATCCACGCCCCGCCACGGTGGACATCCACGCCGAAGTAGTGGGCTACCGCGCGGTGGAGCAGCTCCTCTGGCGCATTGACCATCCGCAGGAGCCCCGCATCAACCAGCTCATCGATCCCGAACTCATACCGCCCCGGGGGGAGTAAACCTGCATGGCCCAATCTGCACTATCAACTAGACACTCCAAAGTGATTTTCCCCTCGCTCAAGCTGCTGGTGGTTTCGATTGGCTTCCTCGGGCTGCTCGGGCTGCTCGGACTGGCGCTACAGCGGGGGTCTTACCAGGGTCTGCCCAGCGAACTCGAGGACCCCGCCTTGACCGAGGAATACCGCGAGCTGCGCCAGCCGACGATCGATATGGACAACCCGCCCGAATTC
>CBFGVE010000348.1:0-3744 GCA_965651915.1 uncultured bacterium | reverse complement strand
TGGCGAATTTGGCCACGGCCTCGTCGGGTAGGCGCATCAGCACGCTGTACATGCTGGGTACGGCGGCGAACATCGTCGCGCCGGTCCGCTCGATGGTGTCGGCGACTAGCGCGGGATCGAACTTGGGCAGCGGCGCGAACGCGCAGCCGTGCAGCAGCGGGAAGAGCATGCCTACGGTGGCGGCGAAGGCGTGGAACATGGGCAGCACGGTGACGAAGATGTCCTCGCCGGGGGTGAGCTTGAGCGCCTCGCGTATGCTCCAGGTGTTGGAGGCGAGGTTGCGGTGGGTGAGCATTGCGCCCTTGGGGAAGCCGGTGGTGCCGGAGGTGTAGATGATGGCCACCAGATCCTCGGCGGGCTCAATCTCGATGCGTGGGCAGGGCGCGTCGCAGCCGACTGCGGCGGGCCAGCCGAACTCGCGGTCGCGCGTGGGCTCTCCGCCGATCCGCAGGGTGAAATCGATGCCGGGCAGCTCG
The DNA here is from genome assembly GCA_965651915.1 of uncultured bacterium. Taxonomy (GTDB): domain Bacteria; phylum Verrucomicrobiota; class Kiritimatiellia; order CBFGVE01; family CBFGVE01; genus CBFGVE01. The sequence continues at coordinate 3,268 of CBFGVE010000348.1, read as the reverse complement.
TCCGCCGCCGCGAGGGCGTTCGCGGCGAAGGCGTCGAAATAGATCAGTGCCTTGGCCCCTGCGTCTTTGAGGATGTAGGTGACCTCGCGGGCGGTCAGCAGGAGGTTGATCGGGACCACGGCAGCTCCCGCCTTGACGATGCCGAAGTAGGCGAGGGCGAAAGCGTCGGAGTTGATGCAGTAGAGCCCGACCCGGTCGCCCTTGGCGATGCCCTGGCTGGCGAGGAAGGCGGCCACCCGGTCCGAGAGCTGGTCGAAGGCGCTGAAGCTGACGCTGCGGTCGGGGAGGAGGATGGCCGGGCGATCCCTCATGCGTTCGGCGGTGTCCTTGAGAAGATCGATAATAGAGGGATAGTCGTTCATGGCACGCTCGGGTTGGTGGTGATACGAGGCGAGAAGGCTCAAGGCCGGCTGGGATGTGCGCAGTCGAAAAGGGTCGCACGGCGCAATGGCGCAGTCTGCCACACCCCCCTACCGGAGGCAAGTCCCGGTAGTGGCGGAGCGTAGCGGAGACGGAAACCGCGTAGCGCCTGCTCCATCGCCCTCCTCCGCGTCCCTCGCGGGGCTCGGGAGGACTACGGCGGGACAGCCTCCGCTCTCCGCTGCGCTGCGGTCAGAAATGGCGGCGGGCGAACTCGCGGCCGGAGCCGGACTTGAGGTAGGCCTCGAAGGCTCTGGCCTTTTCTTTGGAGGAGAACCTGAGGACGGTTTCGATGTGCCATGGGCGGAATTTACGGGTATGGGGCACAGAGCCTGCGTTGTGCCTGGCAAGTCGGGCCGGGAGGTTCTGGGTACAGCCAGTGTAGTGGCGGGATGCGTCGGCCTCGCTGACCAGGATGTAGACGTAGAAGAACTCTTGGTTGTCTGGCATGCCAAGCCGTAGTCTCGTAGCGCCTGCTCCATCGTCCGCCTCCGCAACCCTCGTGAAGCTCGGGAAGACTACGGCGGGACAGCCTTCGCTCTCCGCTGCGCTGCGGGCGAAGGCTGGTGGGCGCTACAGGACTCGAACCTGTGACCCCTACCATGTCAAGGTAGTGCTCTAACCAACTGAGCTAAGCGCCCCCGGGGTCGGACGTTCCGGAGTGCCGGAAGCATCGAAGGCCGCACAATGTAGTGGCATCGGAATGCGGAGGCAAGAAAAAATGCGGGCTAGCCGGGCATCAGCGTCTCGCCCAGCGCGACGGTCACCCGGTCCGCCAGTTCGGGCACGGTGAAGGGCTTCTGGAGGAAGTGGGTGTTGGGTATGCTGAGCGCGGCGCGGATGTCAGGTTGGTTGGAGGCGAAGCCGCTGACCAGCACGATCGGGGTTGTGGCCCCCTGTTCGCGGACCCATTCGCTCAGCTCGCGCCCGTTGAATTCGGGCATGCTGAAGTCGATGATCAGCAGAGCCGGGCGCTGTCCCTCCGTCGGCCAGCGCTCCTTGAGTTCGAGGCCGCTGGTGAGTTCTTCAACCTGGTGTCCGACGTCGGAGAGGACCTGCTTGCACATCTGGCGGAAAATGGGGTCGTCGTCGACCACCCAGATCGTGCTGGGCGCCTGACGAGCCTGCTGCCTCGGCGGTTTGGCTGCCGCCTGCTCGCCGGCCACCGGCATGAGCACTTCGACCCTCGTCGCCTGGCCCGGATGGTTGGAAATGGTCACCGTGCCGTCGAGCCGGCCAACCATGCCGTAGATGCTCGACAGGCGCAGGCTGGTTTCGTCCAGTCCTCCCTCGGCGAGCTGCTGGCTGAAGTTGCTGGGCAGGCTGCCCGCGCTGTCGGAGACTTCCAGCTTGAGGAAGGTCTGGGGGCCGAGAGTGACATTGCTGGTGGCGACGTGCAGGTCGCCGCCCTCGGGCATCGCGTCCATGGCGTTGGCCAGCAGATTGAAGACAATCTGGTGGATGCTGCTGGCGGGGGCGCAGATGTGGTCTTCCGCCGCGTCAAGCCGGGTGGCGATGTGCACGCGGCTGGAGCTTTGCGACTGGAGGAGCGACAGCACGCTGCGCAGGGTGTCGTGCAGGGCGCAGACGGTGTCCTTTCCGGGGTCGTCGCCGGAGAAGGCGAGTATCTCCTCGGTGAGGCGCCGCCCGCGCTGGGCTGCCTCGGAGATGTGCCGGAGCGCCTCGCGGGCTTCGTCGGACAGGGTCTCGCGGTGGCTGACGAAGGAGGAGTAGCCGAGTATGACCGAGAGCAGGTTGTTGAAGTGGTGGGCGACGCCGCCGGACAGGGTGCCGAGGGAGCGGGTTCGCTCGGACTGAATGAGCTGGGTGGAGAGATCGCGGCGGTGCACAATGCTGGCGAGGGACCGCTCCAGAAGATCGCGCAGGCGCTGGTGCTGGTCGAGCAGGCCCCGGATCTGGGCCTCGGTGAGCCCGTTGAAGTCCCCCCGGCATTCGCGAAGGGTCTCGGCGCTGGCGCCGGTCAGGGAGGCGAGCCGCGCCAGGTGTTCCTCGTCGAGCGGGCCGCGCAGCAGTCGTCCGCTCCACACCCAGTGCACGACGGTTCCCGACACGCGGACCGGGTAGAGCCCCTCGATGTATCCCAGGGAACTTTCCTGCTCGATGTCGGACTGGCTCCCTAGCTGCCGCAGCAGGGTGATGTCGGATTCGAGCCGGAGCGCGTAGCCCCGTTCGGAGGACTGGAGCGCCTCGACGATGTATCTCGCCGATTCGGCGCAGGCGCCGGGGAAGCCCGACTCGTAGCCGGTGGAGGCCAGCAGGTCTCGCACGGACTCGTCGCGGAGGGCCCCCAGGCTTGGAGGTAGGTCCGGGGATGGGGTGGGGGCGAGCAGCGAGCAGCTTGCCAGTAGCGCCAGCTTTTCGGCTTCGAGTTGTTTGGGGCTTGAGGGCATTGGGAAAAGCGCTCCTGGAAATGGTGGAGCTTACCGGGTCCGGCTCCGGAGCTGCTGCTCCACGAGCTGATCGCGGTAGGCCTGGTCGACGCGGATGCGCGATTCGGTGGCGAGCTGGTCGTAGGGGATGATGACTTCGGCCTCGAGGGTTTTCAGGCGTATGCTTTCTTCGCCCAGGTCGAGCACGGTGCCTTGCACCACGACGCCGCTGCCGGCTCGCTGGAGGCGGGCGGAGTCGCCCACGCTGTAGGGCGGGTGGCGCTGGGTCATGGCGCGTGCAAGATGGGTGCGCATGGCGGCGCGGGGGTCGTAGAGCGGCTGCTCGGGCGCCGCCTCGGGTTCGCCCGCCTTGGCGGCGACCTCCGGCTCGGGAGTGGGCTGGGGAGCGCTAGGGGCTTCCTCGCCGAAGTCGGCTTCGGCGAAGTCGTCTTCGCCGG
>CBFGVE010000347.1:0-3745 GCA_965651915.1 uncultured bacterium | reverse complement strand
TTGCCCGATGGATCAAAGGGATCTGATAGGACAGGCGAGGGCCCGGCTGCTGCCCGAAGAAATTTCACCGGGCCGCCGCTCCTCGAAGAAGGTCGCCAGCCCCTCGATCAGCCATTCGTTCTCCCCCCGGTGCCGGGAGTGTACCCCGTAGGTGTAGAGCAACTGGTGGGCGCCCTCGTGGCGCAGCGTCCGCCGGGTCTCGATCGTAGCGGCACTCTCGATTTCCCGGGCGCTTCGGTCGGACCAGTCGCGGACGCGGGACTCTCCGCCGAAGCGCTCGGCATCGGCCAGCAGCTCGTCGCTCATGTCGCGTAGCTGGCTGCGCATCTCCTGCACCTGCCTCGCCCCCTGCTGGTTGAAGAGGACCAGCCGGTCCAGCGAGGGGCTGTAGAACCCGGCGCTGTTTTCGAAGTGGCGCGCATGCTTCCGCTGGTAGTGCTGGTAGTCGCTCTCGCTTGAAAAAAACAGCACCTGAATGCTGTCAGGCGCGGTAGGCTGGCGGCTGAGATCCGCGAAGAGCGGCAGAAACTGGGCATGCAGGCGCTGCAACTCGCGCACCGCGCCTTCCACTTGGAAATAACGCTCGTCGGTCACGATGGTGAAGGGGGGGCGCTTGTAGAAGTTCAGCCCGGGGAATTCACGCCGGTAGGCGATGTCGCGGTAGCTGACCCGCACCGGGGGCCAGTCGATAGGACCGAGCGAGGCCACCCGCTGGGCGCTGAAGCGCACCGCCAGGCCGCCGCTCTCGCCGTAGTCCTGCACAAACTCCACAAAATCCGGGCCCTGGGCGACGACCCGCCCCTGTAGCTCCACCCCATCGTTCAGGGTGAGCAGGTGGGTGGGGCGCTCAACTTCCGCCATCTGCTGCAGCTCATCGCGAACCGCATACTCCTCGGCTGTCCACTCGAACTCCTTTTTCTCCTCGACCGGGTGGTAGACCCGGGCCAGGGGTATCCACTGAGAAACCCAACGCCCAAAAGGAAAGTCGAAAAGGAGAAACAGGCGAAGATCGGCCTTTCGCTGCAGCACAGACAAGGTGCCCACCACGGCCAGAATGGCGAGGAGGATGGACAATCTGAAGATGAACCAGTGCTGGGCTTTGGTCATGGCGAATAATCAGCTAGGCAGGAGCATGTCATTCTACGCCTCAAACTTGCCCCATGGCAAGCGCCGACCCTTGCGCCGCCGCCCTTTCCATCGCATACTGGGCGAGATGGATACACCTCCCGCCAGCGCACAGGCCCCACTCCCCACGCCCAGCCCCCGCCAGCTCGTCCTCATGGCCCGGGGGTTCGGACGTCTTTTCTGGGGCATCCCGATCACCCTCATGCTGTTTATCGGCCTGATGGTGATCCACATGCATCCCAGCATCCGCATCCCCCCCTACCTGATCGGCAGCCTGCTCAACGCCTGGGGGGCGGTCGCCCTGCTCGCGGCCAAGCCTTCCTTTCCCTCGTGGAGCCGCACCGCCAAGCTGCTCGCTGCTTCGGCCTTTCTCCAAATCTACCTCGCCCCCTTCGCGCTGTGGTGGCGTAGCGCCCCCCACAACCTCTACCTCACCCTGCATGTCTGCGGCGTTGTCCTGGCGACCGTGGCGCTGCTGTTTCTCTGCATCCGCCTCTCGGTCAAACTGGCCACCGGGCTCGGACTCAAACATTTCGCGCTGGAGTGCCGGCTCTGCTCGCTCGCCGTCATCGGGCTGGTGGCCGGCCCCATCCTCTACGTCACCCTCGGGGCGCTGGAGGCCACCCTAGCCTACGAAACCTCGTTCGTCCTGGAAGTGCGGGAATTCATCCGCGACGAGGTCCCGCTCTGGCTATCGGCGGCACTGGTGGCCACCTTCGCCATAAGCATGACCACCGCCTGGAAATCCAAGGAGATCTGCCTTCACGCAATTGCCGAGGAGGACGAGACCACCGGGGAGTGAGGGCTTGACTACGCCGTCCACCATCCTATGATCGCAGCATGTCCTGGACACGCCACGCCTTGGAACCCGGGTACCTCCCCGCCGCCCTCGCGCTCTGTGCCCTCCTCCTATCGGGCTGCGGCGGCGGAAATACCGGGATAGACCCCAACGACCGCGTGGACTACGAGGCGATGATTGCGCGTACCCAGGCGCGCACCGAGGCCCGCCTCCAGCTCGAAAATCTACAGGCCAGAATTGTCGAGTTCCAGGTGAAGTACAGCCGGCTGCCCGAATCGCTCGACGAGCTGGTGCGCTTCCGCCTGATTGATGCCATTCCCCAGGCCCCCGAAGGTATGGCCTACCATTACGACCGCCAGCTTGGCAGCGTGCGCATGGGTCCGGCAGTGGCCCAGAGCATCGAAAATCTCGGCGAGGGTATTGGCACCCCGAGCATCACGCAGTGATGGGAAGGGTTCCCCCTATTCGCCAACCTTAACCGTCTACGGTTAAGGGACAGGGCGATCCCACGCTGCGCCTAGATGCCGGGCGAACACCGGCAGGTCGGGATCGCGCGCCCCCATGACCAGCACCGAATCGCCGCTGCGGAGTTCGGCACTCAACCGGCGGGCGAGCGTTCCGTATCCGTCGACTGCTTCTGCACGCACCCCGCGACGGCGCAGCCGCTCTTCCAGATCCTCCGACCGGACCGATTGCGACGCCGTTCCACCTGCGTAGTACACCGGGAGCAGCCACCAGACATCGCCCGGACGCCACGCGCCCGCCAACGCCTCGGCCAGCTCCTCCATCATGTTGGCCAGCGGGGCGAAGCCGTGGGGCCTCCATACCGCATGAACCGCGCCCGGACCGCTCTCGGCCACCGCCCGCCAGGCGGCAGCGATCTTTGCGGGATTATGGGCGTAGTCGTCGAAAACCCTCACCCCGCCCGTCTCCCCCGCCAGCTCAAGCCGCCGCTCGATGCCCGCGAAACGGGCCAATCCGTCGCGGCACTGTTCTAGACTGAGGCCCAGCCGCGTAACGAGCGCCACCGCGCAGAGCGCGTTGAGCAGATTGTGCCGACCCATCACCGGAACCGCCATCTCCACGCCATCGTAGACAATGCCCCGGCCCGACGCCAATGGCATGCCCTTCGCCGACGCATCGATCAGCCGGTCGTGCGGAATCCCCTGCTCGGACAGAATCTCCGCGACGCCCGGGCCACAGACGATCCCCTGCTTCACCTGGCGGGCAAAGGCCGCGAATAGCGCGACCACTTCGTCGTATTCGAAGTGGTCCTTGGATATGTTGGTGATCACCGCCCACTCGGGATGGAAGGCGAGAAAGGACCGGTCGCTTTCATCGGCTTCCAGCACCCAGCGGTCCGGACGACCCGCCCGCGCACTGCCCAAGTCCCGCTCCCCGCGCCAGTTCACCACCGCTCCGCCGTTGACCACCGTGGGGTCGAAGCCCGCCTCGGCGAGCAGAAACCCGGCCATGCCGGTCACCGTGGTTTTACCGGCTGTTCCCGCCACCGCCGCTAGCGGAGTCGAGCCACAGAGCTCGGCCAGCATTGCGGCTCGGTGCCGCACGGGCAAGCCCAACGACTGCGCCGCCAAGAGGTCGGGATTGTCCGCTTCGATCGCGGTGCTGAACACGAAGACACCGGAGCCGGCATTCAGGCCGCCGCCATCCTGCGGATACAGGCGGACGCCATGCGCGGCGAGCTTGCGCAGCACCGGCAGGTCGCGCGACTGGTCCAGGAACCGGTCGGAGCCCGACACCTGCCAGCCAAGCGCGACCAGCAGCTCGGCGATCGCGCTCATGCCCACCCCGGCGATTCCT
>CBFGVE010000346.1:0-3745 GCA_965651915.1 uncultured bacterium | reverse complement strand
ATACACTCCAAGAAGGCTGCGCAGCCCCTGCGCTAGGGGGTGGGTAGAACGCTGAAATCGGCGAAAAGAAGATAGATCGCGATCACCGCCACCACCAGCACAGCCGAGGCGAGCCGGGCGTGGCGCCACGGCGTTAGATCGAGGGCCTTCGCGTCCTGCTGGACCCACTCCCGCTCAAGCGGGCGCAGCTCGCCGATCACCAGCATGGTCACGACCAGGTAGGCGAACACCAGGCCGAGGAAATGAAACTCGTGCATCTGGGCGACGATACGGTCAAAGGGCGGAACGAAGTAGCCCACCGCGATGATGGCGAAGCCCATGACCAGCGCCAGCTTGGCCGCCCGCGGGGGCACCCGCCGCGACAGCATGCCCACGAGGACCACGGCAAAAATGGGGATGAAATACATGCCGTTCATCTTCTGGAGATAGCTGAAAATCTGCCCGGTGCGGGCCAGCAGCGGGGCGACCAGCATCGCGGCAATTGCCAGGACGATGCCGAACCACTTGCCGGATCGCACGACGCTGTGCTCGTCGGCGTCGGGCCGGATCACCGGCTTGTAGAGTCCGAGGCTGAACAAAGTGCAGGCGCTGTTCAGCGCGGAGTTGAAACTCGACAGGATTGCCCCCAGCATCGCGGCGGCGAAAAACCCGGCCAGCGGCGAAGGCAGCACCGCGTTCACCAGCCGGCCGTAGGCGTGGTCGGCTTTGAGATCCTCCCCGGCGAAAAGGGCGAAGGCGATGATGCCGGGCAGCACCAGATAGAGAGGGCCAAGCAGCTTGAGCCCGCCGGTGAGCAGCACGCCCTTCTGCCCCTCCTCGAGGCTGCGCGCGCCGAACGTGCGCTGGATGATCTGCTGATTGGTACACCAGTAGAAGACATTGAGCAGCAGGATGCCGGAGAAGATGGTGCTGAACGGTACCGAGGTATCGCTGGCGCCGATGGAGTTGAACTTTCCGGGCGCACGCTCGCCGAGGGCCCGGATACCGGCCAGCAGGCCATCCCCATCGCCCAGGGCGCTCAGGCCGAACCAGGTGATGAGCAGTCCGCCCACCAGCAGGCCGATGCCGTTTAGGGAATCCGAAATCGCCACCGTGCGAAGGCCGCCCCACAGCGCGTAGAGCGAACCCACGATGCCCACCAGCCAGACGATGATCCACAGCGCCTGCCCGTGGGTTTCAAGTCCCAGCATTCCCTGCACATCGAGAATGCCGATCATGCCGGTCGCGCCGGTGTAGAGGATGATGGGCAGGAGGATGACCGCGTAGGCGATGAGAAAGATGAGGTTGGTGATGACCTGGGTCTGGCTGTCGAAGCGCAGCTCCAGATACTGCGGCACGGTGGCCACCCCGCTCTTCAAGAACCGGGGAAGAAAGAACAGGGCCATCATGACCAGCGCGATGACGGCCACGACCTCCCACACCATGACGGCGAAACCATCGGTGAAGGCCGCGCCGTTGAGGCCGACCATCTGCTCGGTGGAAAGATTGGTGAGCAGCAGCGAGCCGGCGATCAGCGGGAAGGTGAGCGAACGGCCCCCGAGGAAGTAGCCATCACTGCTGGCGTGGTCGTCCCGGCGGGTGATCAACCAGGTGATTAGACCGACGAGCGCGGTGAAAAATATGAACGAACCTAGCGTGATCGCATGCATGGCGGGCTCCTGGGGCTCGGGAAACCTCTGTTATTACCAAGACCGCATGCACCTGTCGAATTCAATCCGCCACCCAGCCTGGCGGGAGCACACCGCCAGCTAGCCCACATCCATGGAAGGATCGGCAGGCTCGGATTCGTTCTCGGGCAGATCATCCTCCCCCTTCGGCTCGGCGCCGGGCTCCAGCTCGGTCGCGGGTTCGGCGACTTCGCCTTCGTCGGCCCCGGCAGGGACCGCGGCATCGGCGCCACCAGCAGGAGCCTCCTCTGCCGGTTCGGCCGCCTCGACCTCGCCCGCATCGTCGTCCGGCGCCGCCGGTTCGGCCGGCTGGCCGGCCTGCGCGGGGGCAGGCATCGGCACCGGAGTGGCGGGGCGCAACGCGACGAACAGGGCGGCCACCGCGCCGACGACCACGGCGAGGACCACAGCAGCGAATATCATCATGCGGCGCTCGGAACGGACGAGCAGCTCCTTCACCGACTCTTCGGATTCCCGGCTGCGTTCGCCGATAGCCGCGACGGTATGGGCCGACTGCTGGGTCGCCTCCTCCAGGCTGGCGAGGCTGTCGTTGAACTTCTCGATCGTCTGGCCAAACTGCTCGTTGCGCTGGGAATCGGACTCCATGCGCTTCTGGACCAGCTCCATGATCTCCGTCTGTTTCTCGGCGACGCGTCCTGCATCGCGCAGCGAATCGAGGGCAGGCGGCAGGGACTGCATTACCTCCAGCATCTTCGCCTGGACCTGGGCCTGCTGGTCGAGGCCCTCGCGCACCGAGCGGATGAGATCGGTCAGCTCGCGGTAGCCGTTCTGAAGGGTTTGGAGCTGCTGTTCGCGGCGGCGGGCGCGCGAGGTGAAGAACGACCCGGATAAGGACGTGGCCGGCAGTCGGGACTCGCTCCCGGGCTCGGCCTTCACGTCGAGGTAGTTATCGTCATTCGCGGCTTGGCGGCGGAAGAGGGAAAACCAGTTCATGGAAAAAATCCTTTCGTTCCCGCAAACCTACCTAAGGTGGGCGGGCAAGGCAAGAACCGGCGGCAAAAACGCCACGCAACTCGGATACACGCCCCTTCCTCGTGGCTCGGTCCGAACCTTGGAACATTTTTCCCGGGCAGTGTCCGAACCTTGGAAGTTGGCACGTGAGCGGGAGGTCGCTCCGAAACGTCGGTCGCGTCAGACGGTGCAGACCTGCCCGACCTCATGGCTCAGCCTCGGGGGATGGCGGCGAGGGCCTCGAGCAGCCAGGCCCAGAGGTGGCCGTAGACGAAGCGCAGGGCGCCGGACAGGGCTCTGGCCAGCCCAGGGAAACCTGGCTGGTCCGCCACGAGGGCCATCCACACGCCAAGGCCGAGCAGGTTCAGGGAGAAGATGAAGGTGTAGGAGAAGAGGCGCCCGTTCTCGTGGATGTCGGGCTGGCTGGTTTTGAGCGTGCTGAAGGTGAAGGTCAGGTGGAAGGCCCAGGTGAGGCCGAGCAGGCCCATCCAGAACGGCTCGTAGTGCGACAAGTCATAGAACAGACCAAGCACGCCATAGAGCAGCAGGACCAGCACGGTGTAGAAGGGAAAGATGTAGGGTGCAAGGATGATGAGAAAGTTGGTGCGGTCCATCTTGACGTGCCCGCTGTCGCGGCCGACCCGGATCTCGGACACCCGGCTTCCGCAGAGGACCGCCCAGAGGGCGTGGGTCAACTCGTGGGCGAGGACGTAGCTGCGGGTAGGCCGGCTCAGGCTGAAGTAAAGCACGGTCCACAGCACAAAGCCGATGCCGAAACCCCAGGCCGAGCGCGGCAGGCGGTGGGACGATCCCAGATCGAGATCGAGGAACATCCGGGCGACGGCGATCAATACCGACACGCAGAAGGGAAGCAACAGAAGTCCAATCAGCCACTTTACGAACTTCACGGGGTAACCCCGTCGTGCAGCTCGCGCAGCAGGCGGCGGCGGGTCATGCGGCGTACGGACTCGGCAATGCGGGGTTGGCCCAGCCAGGGAAGCTCGCGGGCAAGCCGGGCGAGGAATGCCAGCCGGTCCTGGTCGGGAAGCTTGCGGCCAACCGAGCCGTTGAGCCTCCACTTCTTCTCCTCATCCAGGGCATAAGAT
>CBFGVE010000345.1:0-3755 GCA_965651915.1 uncultured bacterium | reverse complement strand
AGGCCGTCGAGAAAACCCAGCCGGAACAGATACAGGTAGGTGAAGCGGAGGATGGGGCGGCCGGGCAGCCGGTAGGAGAGCGCGCGCAGCGCAGCGCGGCGAGCGCTTCGGTCACGGCCAACCAGGGCGGACAGGGATATCACGGGAAGCCCAGCCCGGATCCGCTGCGCCTCGGCGAGGGCGTAGCGCTCGTGCCGCCGCCACCAGTCGGGCCAGCCCTTGGAGAAATTGTAGTGCAGCATGGGCTCGTGGAAGAAGACGCGGGAGGAATCCTCTAGCTCAACCGTTTCGCCGTGGCCGCGCATGGTGAAGCGAGGACCCGCGCAGTGGACCAGGCGGGGGACGTGGACCGGATAGTCGGCACTAAACCGCAGCCACGTTTCGCCGAGCATCATCTTGCGGGGAAGAAAGCCGACCTGGGTAGGCGCGAGCCTGGGCAGTCGGGCCGAAATTTCGTCGAGCGACGCAGACGTCATCACCTCGTCGGCATCGAGATGAAGAACCCAGTCGCAGGCAAGCCTGCCTTGGTCCATCGCCCAGTTGCGCTGGTCCGCGAAAGAGGTGAAGGGGTTGGACAGCACCCGCGCACCGGCCTGGGCGGCGACGTCGCGGCTTCCGTCCGCGCTACGGTCGTCCACGACCACGACTTCGGCGCAGCGGTCGAGGGCGGCGATGCAGCGGGGCAGGTTCGCCGCCTCGTCACGGCAGAGGATCACGGCGGAGATGGGAAGGGCGGAGGCCATTCAGGAACCGGAAGCCGGGGCGGAGATGACGCGCATGCGGAGGAAGCGGGCGGGATGGCCGCCGACGACCTGGCGGGCCTCGACGTCGTGCAGCACCACCGCGCGGACGGCGGCGACGGAATCGGGACCGAGGGTCACGCCCGGATGCACATAGGCCTCGGCACAGACCCAGGCGCCGTCGCCGATGCGGACGGGCGCGGTGGTCAGCGGCATGTTGGGGTGGTCGATCGCGTGGCTGGCGGTGCAGAGGAATGCGCGCTGGCTGACCGTGGCGTGGGCGCCGATCTCGATGCGGTCCACGCAGTAGAGGTCGGCTCCGTGGCTAACCGAGGCATAGTCGCCAAGCGAAAGGTTCCAGGGAGCCCAGACCGATACCGAGGGCATGATCTTCACCCCCCGCCCCACCCTCGCCCCGAACAGGCGGAGCAGGGCGCGGCGGCCGCCGTGCAAGAACCAAGGCGAGGGACGGAACAGCAGCAGCCAGGCGAGCCCCCACAGCAGGCGGCCGAGCTTGTTTGCCCGGGAATGCGCGCTGGGACATGCGGAGGGATCGACGCGGACGGCGGAGCTTGGCGATGGGCTGGAGGCATTCACGGCCCGCCACTGTAGCGCATTCCCGTCTGCTTGTCATGGGAATGGATTCATGGTAGCATGAACCCATGCAACGCTTCAGCCGAGAACACATCGCCGCCCGCTCCGAGGAGCGCCGCAAGCGCATGACCACGCACCATGCCACGGGTCATCAGGACGCGGAGCGCTGGGATCTGGAGTTCTGGCAGAGCCAGGGTCCCGAGGCCCGCCTTTCGGCACTGGTTGCCCTCCACAACGATGTCCACATGGTCGAAGAAGCCCGAAAAGCATCCCCATGAACGCAATACCTGACTTCGAGGACTTGTTGGCTCTGTTCGAGGCCCACCACGTGCGCTACCTCATTGTGGGCGGACTCGCCTTCATCTATCACGCCAAGCCTAGGTACACAAAAGACATCGACCTGTGGGTCGAGAATACTCGCGAGAACATCCAGAGAGCGAACGCTGCCCTCGCAGAGTATGGAAGCCCCACACTGTTGGATGTTGACAGCCCAGAACAAGTGGTGCAGATCGGACTTGCACCGAACCGCATTGATCTACTCGTCGAAGTGGGCGCAGTGTCCTTCGACCAGGCGTGGCCAAAGCGCATTGCCGGCCGGTACGGAGAAGGCCCGGCCAACTGGATCGATCTGGACTCCCTGCTCGAAATAAAAAGTGCCATTGACCACCCCCGCCACCAGGAAGACGCCCGCGTACTGCGGGAGGTCAAGAGGCTGCGAAAGGAGCCCTAGTGGCCTTTGGCCTTGCTTGGCGGAGAAAGTGGCGCGCCCAGAGAATACCGGCGGCGGGGCTGGGAACGCCGACGTCCCCATCGGCTGCGCGAAGAGAAGGCCCGGCGGGGACGCCGGCGCTCCCAGGGGCGCGTGTGGAGGGCGTCCGGCTACTCGCCGCAAACAAGCTCCACGCCGGGCATGTGGCGGAAGTGGCGGGCATTGCATTCTGATCGAAGCAAACTAGTTCGGTCATTTAAGAAGCGCTCTATGCGAACCGTTAGCCAGTTCGATGGCGCAAGCCCTCAAATTGCCCAGCTTTTCGAGGGGGAAAGATGACAGGGCAGGAGGCACCGTCGGACTAGTCGGACTTGTCAGGGCGGGGGCGGTTTTGGGGAGGACAACTTTTACCGTATCTACCGCCCCCGCCCGTGTTCTTTGGCTCGGTGCCGAAGTCAGAATTGTCGTACCCTCCGAGCAAGCTCGAAGGGCGTGGGGCGATTAGGCAGCAAAACGTCTTAAACCGCCGATTATGAGTGGCATTCCATTAAAAGCCGGCGAAGAGGCACGACGGTTTTTTCGTATTCGAAGCGGCGGGCGTTGGCTTGGGCGGACTCGCTGCGACGTGTCCATTCATCCGGATCGGCGAGCAGGCGATGCAGGCAAGCCGCAGCGGCCTCCGCGTCGCCGGGCTCGACGTATAGCCCCCCTGCCCCGCAGACCTCGGGCGCGGCGCTGCCGGTGGCGGCGAGCACCGGCGTACCCACCCGCTGGGCCTCGACCGAGGGAATGCCGAACGATTCGCTGCGGCTGAGCAGTGCGTAGACCTGTGCGGTGGCGTAGGCTTCGCGCAACTGCTCGCGGGAGAGATGGCCGGCGAACTCGACCCGGTCTCCGAGTCCCAGTCCGGCGGCGAGCTGTTCGATCTCGGCCCGGCCGCCCACCAGCCGGAGCCGGGCCTGAAGGCCGTGGATTCGGCCCAGCGCGTGCACGGCGTGCAGCAGAGTGCCGACATCCTTGTGGCGGGCCATGAGGGATACGCAGAGGATGGTGTGCGCGTCGCGGGGAAGGCCGGAGGCTCGGACGGCATCCAGCGCGGCGATTTCACCGCGGCCCAGCGCCGGGTAGACGATCTCGCCTCGCCGCTCGTCGCGGCCCGCGTTGGCCCAGTAGAGGTCGCGCATGTGCCCGGAACCGTAGCCGATGGCGTCGGCGCGCTGGACCGCGGCGCGGTAGGCGTGGCGCTGTAGCGCGGCCTTGATCCGCTCGGACGGGCGGCGGGGTCCGGTATCGACCATCGCCCAGGGGTTGAGGGCGAGCGTGACCTGCGGGCAGGGGATGCCGGGGGTCCACGCGCCGGACAGGCAGAGGTAGCGGTCGGCGCCGGCTTGGCGCACCCGGCGGCCCAGCGCGGTACGCTCGTAGAGGCTGCGGCCCAGCCAGCGGGCGGTGGCCGGCGGAGCCTCGACGACCTGGAGGCACGATGGCAGCGCGTCCCCGTACTCCGCGGCGAGCAGCGCGGGAATGTCGCGGTTGCCGGGATGCAGCAGGAGGGTGAAGCCGTCGGGCGCGGTGGATGCCCGGAGCAGTTCCGCGAGGTGGCCGCAGAGCACCTGACGGCCGCTCAGGTTGGTGCAGGAAAGGGCGTTGATGAACAGGTTCACGCGCCCCCTCCGAGATGACGCTGGTAGCACGCCAGCAGCCCCCGGCCC
>CBFGVE010000344.1:0-3765 GCA_965651915.1 uncultured bacterium | reverse complement strand
CGTGCCCCGCGAGCTGCTCGAAAGTTCCGCGGGTTTCCTCATGGCCTGCATGGGCCTGAACCCGCCGAAAGGGATCTGGTGCCATATTACCGGCACCGACCTGGTGCGCGATGCCGACGGCACCTTCTATGTGCTCGAGGATAACCTCCGGGTTCCCTCGGGCGTGTCCTACGTGCTGACCAACCGCCACCTGATGAAGCGGACCTTTCCCGAGGTTTTCGCCGCGTCCCAGGTGGTTCCGGTCGACGACTACCCCGCCCGCCTCCTCGACATGATGCACTTCGTCGCGCCCGGAGGCGTGGATACCCCCGAGGCGGCGATCCTCACCCCGGGCATGTACAACTCGGCCTATTTCGAGCATTCGTTCCTCGCCCAGCAGACCGGGGTAGAGCTGGTGGAGGGCCGCGACCTGGTGATCAACGAGGGCTATGTCTGCATGCGCACCACCCGCGGGCTCCGCCGGGTGGATGTGATCTACCGCCGGGTGAACGACGAGTTTCTCGATCCCCAGGCGTTCAATCCCCAGTCCATGCTCAGCGTGGCGGGGCTGATGGAGGTCTACAAGGCAGGCCGGGTGTCGCTGGTCAACGCGCCCGGCACCGGCGTGGCCGACGACAAGGCGGTCTACGCCTACGTGCCGGCGATGATCAAGTACTACCTTGGCCAGGAGCCCATCCTCCCCAACGTGCCCACCTTCTTGTGCGGCGACGCGAAGGCCCGGCAGCACGTCCTCCAGAATCTCGATTCCATGGTGGTGAAGCCGGCCAACGAATCCGGCGGCTACGGCCTGCTCGTGGGGCCGAAGGCCAGCGCGGCGGAGCGCGAGGAGTTCGCCCGCCGCATCGAGGCCAATCCCCGCAACTATGTCGCCCAGCCCACGATCGCGCTCTCGCGCACCCCCGTGCTGATCGATGGATCGCTCGAAGGCCGCCATGTCGATCTCCGGCCCTTCATCCTCTACGGGGAGTCGATCTACGTCGTGCCCGGAGGCCTCACCCGCGTCGCCCTCCGCCCGGGCTCGCTGGTGGTGAACTCCTCCCAGGGAGGAGGCAGCAAGGACACCTGGGTGGTTGGATGCAGCGGAGACAACTGACGGAGGACCCATGCTACTAAGCCGAGTCGCCAACGATATCTACTGGATGAGCCGCTACGTGGAACGGGCCGAAAACACGGCCCGGTTCATCGAGGTCAACTGGCACCTCATGCTCGACCTGCCCGACAGCGGCGAGGGGCAGTGGGAGCCACTGATCCTCGTCTCGGGCGACCAGGAGTGGTTCCTTTCCCGCTACGGGGTGGCGAACCGCCGGAATGTGATGACTTTCCTTACCTTCGACGCCGAGAATCCAAACTCCATCCTCGCCTGCCTAACCCGGGCGCGTGAAAACGCCCGGGCGGTCCGCGAGCAGATCTCGACCGACATGTGGGAGCAGCTTAACACCTTCTACCTCCTCGTGAAGGGTGCCTCCGAGGAGCCCTACTTCATGGATGGGAATCCCATGGAATTCTTCCGCCAGGTCAAAACCAACGGCTCCCTGCTGGGAGGCTTGGCCGACGACACCATGCGGCACGACGAAGCCTGGCACTTTTTCCGGCTGGGCCGGAATATCGAGCGGGCCGAGAAGACATCCAGGATTCTCGACGTGAAGTATTTCATCCTCCTGCCCGACGTGCAGTACGTGGGGTCGGCCTACGACATCATCCAGTGGGCCGCGCTCCTGCGCTCGACCAGCGGTCTCGAAATCTTCCGCCAGCTCTACGGCCGCATCACTCCCGAGAAGGTGGTCGCCTTTCTGCTCCTCGACGCCTGCTTCCCGCGGTCCATCCGCTGGTGCCTCGCTGCCGCCGACTATTCGCTGCGGGCCATTTCCGGAACTCCCCAGGGCAGCTTCGTGAACCAGGCCGAGCGCTGCCTGGGCCAGATGCTTTCCGAGCTGGCCTACGCCGACAGCGTCCAGATCATGGCCACGGGCCTGCACGAGTTTATCGACCGGCTTCAAATCAAATTGAATCGCCTCGACGCCGGCATCTACTCTACTTTCTTCGCCTGGGACCCCCTCCCCCTCCAACAGCCCGAATTCGCCGGCACCTAGCCGCCTCTACCGCCATGAAGGATTTTGTCTATGACCTGCTGCATCGGAATCCGCGTCAAAGAAGGACTCGTCGCCATCGCCGATACCCGGGTCACCTCCGGTAGCGAGTGCATCACGGCACGCAAGGTCACCTGCCATGAGATCGAGGGCGGCGCATTCTTCATTATGACCTCCGGTCTCCGCTCGGTCCGCGACAAGGCCCTCACCTACTTCGCCGAGGCCCTGGACGACGAGGAGGACCGGCTCAACCGCCTCTACAAGGTGGCGAACCTCTTCGCCCAGCAAATCCGGCGGGTCGCCACCGAGGACAAGCAGTCGCTGGCAGAAAGCGGAGTACATTTCAACAGCCATGTCCTCATCGGCGGACAGCTCCACGGCGACAAGATGCACCACCTCTACCTCATCTACCCCGAAGCCAACTGGGTGGAGATCGGCCCAGGAACGCCCTACTGCATCATCGGCGCCGGCGGCTACGGGAAGCCCGTGCTTGACCGCACCCTCCACTTCGACGACCCGCTACGTTTCGCGCTGAAGGTGGGCTTTCTTTCCTTCGATTCGACCCGCATCAGCGCAGCCGACGTGGACTTCCCGGTGGATGTCGTTCTCTACCGGACAAACACCCATCAGATGGTCGAGCACCGCTACACCAAGGAGGATTTCACCGAGGTCTCCGCCTGGTGGCAGGAACGCTTGCGCGAGGGCATTTCAAACCTGCCCGACGGATGGATCGATTCGGTCCACCAGAAACTCCCCTCCGGCTGATGCGCTACCTCATCCACCACCGCACGAGCTACTCGTACGCGTCGGGAGCCACCCTCGGCACCCAGATTGTACGCCTGTACCCCCGCAGCGACTTCCGACAGCACCTGCTCGAATTCCATGCCGAGGTCGACCCGAAACCGACCGGACGGGCCCTCCTGCTCGATGCCGAGAACAACACCGTGCTCCAGCTCTGGTTCCTCGGCGAGACCCCCAAGCTCGAATTGGTCATCCAGGCCCGCGTCGAGGTTTTCAATGCGAACCCGTTTGGATTCCTGCCCGACACGGCTGCTTTCGAGCCGGGCTGCGTACCCCCGCCTCTGCTCCACTACGTCAAGCGCGCTGGAGGATCGACCGGAGACCCGGTCGCAGCATGGGCGCAGTCATTGTACCAACCCGGCGCCCCGGTCCTGCAGTTCCTGACCCACCTCAACCAGACGATGAGCCAGACGTTGCGCCAGGTTCACCGCGAGGAAGGCCCTGCCCGCCCCGCCCACGACACCTTGCGGCGAGGCGAGGGCGCCTGCCGCGACACCACGGTACTGTTCATGGATGCCTGCCGGAGCATTGGCCTGCCTGCCCGGTTTGTCAGCGGGTACACCCCAGCCCTCAACCGCGAAGCAGGCGACCTCCACGCCTGGCCCGAGGTCTGGATCCCCGGCGGCGGGTGGCGGGGCTTCGATCCGGCGCGGGGCTGCGCGGTTGCCGACGAGCACATCGCAGTCTGCGCCTCCGCCCACCCCCACGATTCCGCCCCGGTCAGCGGCAGTCTGTTCGGCCCCTCGGCGATTTCCCAGCCCACCACCAGCCTGCGCGTGGAAATCGAATCCTGAACGCCCCGCCCCCACCCGATCTGGCAGTAGGCCGACGTATGGCCGGAGCAAAATCTACCCGTCCGGAAAGGGAATGGTTTGGT
>CBFGVE010000343.1:0-3768 GCA_965651915.1 uncultured bacterium | reverse complement strand
ACATATGGCTGTCCTGGAAACTATGGATTATCTCCAAAAACGGTTTGGGTTTGATATTACATATATTTCTCCTGAACCCGACGGCAGCATCTCTGCCGAAAAAGTAAAAGATGCAATTACCGCTAAAACCTTCCTGGTCTCCATAATGCACTCTAATAATGAGATAGGGAAAATAAATGACATTCCTGCAATATGGGGATCTGCCGCGGAAAAGGGGATTTATTTTCATACGGACTCGATACAGAGCTGGGGCAAGGTTAAGGGTTTAAACATAAAAGACCTCGGCGTTAATGCGGCAACCATCTCCGCTCACAAGCTCTACGGACCTAAAGGAATATCAGCGCTTTATGTAAAGGATGGCACTAAGCTCGATAAATATATCCACGGCGGCAGCCAGGAACGAGAGGGTTAGGACATGGAGCGGCTATTGACTCATACACTGGTGGACGCCCCGTTGCTTCTGGCGCAGGCTGGCGACCACGGCAATAGCGTCTGGGATGGCTGGGGCAGCGTCATCTTCACGATGGGGATCTTGACGCTGGGCGCCATCCTGATCATCGCCGCGCTGTGGTTCATCCGCGGCATGAAGATCGCCACGACCAAAGCCACGAGCGACGCGGCCTACCGGGAGCTTGCCGAGAAGACGGCGACCTACCAGGCGAACTTGCTCGAACAGCAGCAGCGCTTGCTCGGCGACCTGAGCGAGGTGAAGACCCGCGTCGAGCGGATCGAGCAGATCCTCCGCGAGGTGGAGTGAGCCCACCGACTTTCTGGCTCTTCTTCGCTCGTGCCGCAAATCAGGGAGCGCACCGATACTATGCGCGGTCGCTCCAGAGGCATTCGGGGGAGGAAGCGGGTCCCGGAGCGGGCCAATGATGCCCCGTTCCTCCGTCGCAGCCGACGCCGGCTGCCTTCCCCAGCCCCTCCCTCGCTACCCCATGCCGGCCATGCCGAGCACCACCAGGCGGCAGAGGAGGGTGTCGGAGAGGGCGCGGTGCTGGAGCTGGCCGGTGTGGCCGAAGCGGGCGGCAGCGTCGCCGAGCTTGTGCCAGCGGTAGCCGCCATAGCGCTGATGGATGATGCCGGCGTAGGCTGCATAGTGGCGCATGGCGCAGTGCCAGTCGGCCTGGGGATCGGGCAGTCGATAGCGGGCGTTGCACTGGCGCATGATGCGGGTGTCGAAGTCTGCGTTGTAAATGACCACTCGCCCGGCGCGCGCCAGCAGCCGGTTGACCTGTGGGGCTATCCGGTCCCAGCCGGGCGCGGTGGCGACCATGCGGTTGCTGATGCCGTGAATGCGCGTGGCGTCAGCCGGGATCGGCTCGACCGGCTTGACCAGCGTGTCGAGCAGGACTCGGCCATTACGGTCGACGATGGCGATCTCGACGATCTCGGCGCGCTCGTCCAGTCCGGTCGTCTCGGTGTCGAGGAAGATGGTACGCGGGTCGACAGCCACCTGACGCGCCCAGGCGATGGTGGCGGTGAGGTCGCGGGCGTGTGTTGCGGCAAAAGCCATCGGGCCGGCTCTCAATCGCTGGCTACGTGTGATCCTCGCCCGATCGATGATGGGTCAGATTTTACCATCCGGGAGCCAGGCATGGCCTGGCGGGGAGTATGCGTTCGGCGCCGCGGCGCGGCCTTACCGGCGCTGGCGCCTGCGCGCCGTTGCGTGGCCGACGGCAATGGCCTCCCGCGCCCATTCGTGGAACAGTTCGCGGTCCTCCAGCAGATCGGCCGGGACCGACCAGTAGGGCATGTTCCTGAACTGCTCGCTACCGGCCTCCTGATAGCGCGGCCGGGTGTCATCATCGACCTTGAAGTAGAGCGTCGAGTCGGAGCTTACTAGCGCGAACATATCGCCCCGCTCCCAGAAGCCGTAGCCGCCGAACATCGCCTTGTGGGTGATATCCCCAACGCCTTCGAGCTGCTCCAGGACGTACTCGACGAAATCCGGGTCCGCCGCCATGGTTCACCACACTTCCGACTGCCGAGCGCCAGTTAGAAATCGAGGAACCCGATTGTACTGTACGTACGAGCGATACACTCTAGGTAGAGTTGCTGATCGCAGCGATCGTCACACTTGCACTGCGATCACCTGAGAATTACGGGCGGACTTCAATGCCGGCCCGGCTCAAAGGTCAGGGAATCCGCCTTTGAGCGCCAGAAGAGAACCCGCCCGGTTTGCTGGGCGGGTTCGCGCGTTTTCAGAGATTCGAGTTGAGGTATCGGATTGCGCCCGCCATGCGCTCGGGCTGGTTGAGGCTGACTGAGCGCATGGCGTGGTGCAGGGCGATCACGATGGCGAAGAGGTGGCCCTGTTCGAGCAGCTCCGCGCGGCGCGATGAGTCCGGCGTGTACCCCTCCAGGACGCGCTTCGTAAGGTCCCAGCCGTTGAAGTAGCCGAACGAGCCGATGTCCCAGGCGGGCGGCGCGACGACCGCGTCGCCGAAATCGAGGATGGCGGCGAGTCGCCCATCCGAGACCGGGAGCTGACCGCCGTGGAGGTCGGTGTGGTTCACCGCGCGCCCCCGGTCGTCGTCGAGCAACGCCAGCAGCTCCGGCTTCAGCGTCTCGAGTCTCGACAGCAGGTCGGGCGCTTCGGCGGCAATCGGGTGATCCGTCAGCGGCGCGCCGGTGAACGGCCAGGGGCGTTCCAGGCGCGCCAGGACGCCCTCAACCGGGCTCGCGCTCTTCCCTACCAGCTCATCGCGGCGGTTCTGCAGCTGGCCGTGACCCTCAGCCGGTAGCCCATGCAGCACGGCCAGCGTCTCGCCCAGATCATGGCAGGCGGTGAGCGGCAGTTCACCGCCTGCGACAGCGCCCTCGACGAACTCGTCCAGGCACCATTCGACCGCCACACGGGCGTCGACGTCCAGGTTGGTGGCGATGGGCCGGGCGACCCTGCCGCCCTGCGCGAGCACTCGTTGGCGGAGGCCGAACTCGGCTTCGTAACAGGCGCGCTCCCCGGCTCGTGGCGCAGCGATCCGCAGCACGAGTCGGCCGCAGCCGGTGGTGATGGCCCATGCCTCGCTGGTCGCGCCGGCCCCGATGAAGTCGATCGATTGATAGGCGACCCCGAAGGCGCGCAGGATCCTCCCAGGTACGTCGGGAGAAGGTCCGGCGGGTGCGGGGGCCATTCGCGGTGAGCCCGTTAGCGGCGGAAGCGGCCCGGGAAGACGTGGTCCCAGATCGACGGCATCGGGCCGACCGGCACCTCGATCAGCGTCGGGTGATTGTTCTGGAAGCCCTCGCGGATCGCGGCGCGCATCTCATTGGCGTCCTTCGCGCGGATGCCGGCCGCGCCGAAGCTCTCGGCCAGCTTGACGAAGTCCGGGTTGGTCAGCTTAGAGGCGATCGTCCGGCCGCCGTACATCTCCTCCTGGATACGCTGCACGTTGCCGAACGCGCCGTCGTTGAAGACCACCGCCACCAGCGGGATCTTGTGCTTCACGGCGGTGGCCAGCTCCGGCATGGTGTACATGAAGCCGCCGTCGCCGTTGATCGAGATGACCCGCTTGTCCGGGTTGGCGACCTGCACGCCCAGCGCGGTCGCGAAGCCGAAGCCGAGCGTGCCCTGGTAGCCGGCGTGGATGAAGGTGCGCGGCTCGTAGAACGGGAAGCCGCCGAACTGGGCGAAGTAGCCAAGCTGGGTGACTTCGGAGACGTACTTGCCGTCGTCGGGCAGCTCCTCGCGCATGACCATCGAGAAATCCCACTGCGGCTGGAGCTCGCCGAAAATGTCGTTGACCTTCTCGCGGACGCTTTCCA
>CBFGVE010000342.1:0-3791 GCA_965651915.1 uncultured bacterium | reverse complement strand
CCCTCCGTCACACCATCCACCCGCCGAGGCGGTCCGGTGCTTTTCGCAGGCCGTCTCGATGTGCCAAAGGGCGTGGACACCCTGGTTCGCGCCGCGGCACTCCTGCCCGGCAAAAAATTCGAGCTGGTCGGCGACGGACCCCAGCGCGGTGCGCTTGAGGCGCTTGCACGCGAGCTTGGCGCAACCAACGTCCACTTCGCAGGCTCGCTGCCAGCCGAAGACTGCCGCGCCCGCATGGCGGTCGCCAGCATCTCGGTCGTGCCTTCAATTTGGTACGAATCCTTTCCCATGGTCCTCCTCGAAAACTTTGGCGCCGGAACCCCCGTCGTCGCCTCGCGCATCGGATCGCTCGCCACGATTATTCGCGACGGAGAAAACGGCCTCGTCTTCGAGCCCGGCAACGCGACCGACCTTGCCCGCCAGCTCGCCCGATTGGACGCGGACCCAGGTCTGGGTATCCGGCTGGCCACGCAAGCCTGGGAAGACCTAGCCACCCACTACTCGCCAGAAGCCGCCCTATCCCGGCTCCAGCGCCTTTACGAGGAGGCCATTCGATGATCTCTGCGGGCCGAATTATCTGGAATGCGCAGCGTTTCGGCCTAACGCCCTCGAAGCTGGGCCAGCGCCTCATTCCCGACCGTGCGCTGCCTCGACTAGTCCTCATCAGCATCCCCAAGTCAGGCACCCACCTCATCGAGCGGGCCTTGTGCCTGCACCCCCGAATCTACCGCCCCATTTACCCTACCCTGACCAGGCAGAATCTAGGCCAATACGGCGGCCTTCCGACCCTGCTAGCCCGCTTGGGGCCCGGCCAGCTTCTCGTGAGCCACCTGCCCTATAGCGATACCATTCTAGAGCAACTAAACGATCGCGGCATCCGCGCCCTGTTCGCAGTCAGAGATCCGCGCGACATCCTGGTCTCCAACGCCTACTACATAGCCGCGCAGCCTAGGCACCCTCTCTACGCCCACTACACGTCATGCCCCGAGCTTCGCGACCGAATCCGGCTGGGCATCGAGGGGCTTCCCGGGCAACCGGAAACCGGGATCCGCGCACGGCTCGAGGCCTTTGCCCCTTGGGCGGATCATCTGCCCGTCATTCGGTTTGAGGAACTGGCACCATCCGGCGGCCCAGGCGACGGCCTGAGCAGCGCCGTCACCGGGCTATTCGGCGCGGCGGGCATCGCCCTAGCCCAGCCCACCGCCAAACACATCGCCGCCCGCCTGCATTCCACCGCCAGCCCCACCTTCCGTAAGGGCCGCGCCGGACAATGGCGCGAGGCATTCGACCCCGAGCTGAAGCAGCTCTACCGGGACCAGGTGAGCCCGCTAGCAGCCAAACTCGGCTATCCCTAGCCAACACAGGCCACGCTCCCCGGCAAGCACCAACCACCCTCGAGGGGCAAGTTCCGCCTACTCCTCATCGTCATGCAGCACGATTCGAATCCGAAAGCTCCGAGTCGGAGCGTCCCCGCCCATTTGGGTTCGCTCTCGGTAGAAAACCCTTTCCATATCCGCGCTTAAGCTTTCTCGATCGACGACCTCTATGTCTTCTTCGCCAGACACCCACGCTTGACCCGGATTGCCTGCCCATTCTGGTGTAAATCGCAACTGTTGGTCGGATTTCCTTTGCACATAAAAAAACTGAATGCCATCTGCCGGACTGAACTGTAGGTCGAGTTTTGGAAGCTGGTCCGATGGATCGTATGGCCCCAACCCCGCCGCATATTTCAGAAGATTTGGGATGCCATCGCCATTAGGATCAGCCTCCTGGCCCCAGAGGCTCTCCCGTAAGGATGGGTCGGTGATTTGATGCCTTGGAAAGTAGTCGTGCAGCCAAGCCCTGTAATGCGACATTATTTCAAAACTGTAGAGCCGCATAGTCTTGTTCGTTAATCCCGAATTGCCCACCCCTGAAGCCACCACATAGACGTGTTCCCCATCCGTGATAGCAAAGTGGCCAAATCGATCCATTGGCTCCAGATCATCAGGGGCCAGCCGGGCGATCAAGTTCCAGTTTGTTCCGTCATGCTTGAAAACATCACAGAACCCGCGTTCCTCAGACTGTCCTCTCGCCGATGCCAATACATAGGGATAATGCATCTCTCCCGGCCCATATAGGCTATACGGATCTAAGCCAGAAGGTGCATAAACGAAATCTTGGCTGAAATTTCCGTTATCCAGGCGAAGCAGGTAGAATCGGCCAGTTGACCACTGGGTAGTCGGCGTAGGCCCGGCGATTTTCAGCCACGTCCCATCAAAGCGGGGTGCATTCAAGCGCAGGTTGGCCACATCACCGCCCTCCAGTGCAATGTATCCCTTTTCGGACCATGTCTCTCCGTTTTCGACAAACCAATAGATGCGGCCTGATCCGTAACGGTCACCTGCCCGCGAGGCGGCAATGAAAGCGTTGGTGCCTCTTATGTCGAGCCCTATGCCAAACCAAGCGTTGCTGCGCATGTCGGACGCCCAGACCTGCTGGCGGAAGACCCAGTTCGAGCCCGAGTCCAATTGATAGAAGTATGCCGCGCCTTCATCCGACTCTTCGCTTCCACGGTCCGACCAGGGTGCGCCTACTAGCGCCCAATCTCCATCCACGGCCACGCACATGCCAAACTCATCGTCAGATTGCGAACTACTCCAAATGGCAGGCCCAGGCTGAATCCATTGCCGGAAAGCATATTGCCGGATAGCCTCGTCCCATAAGAACATTTGCACCGACCCCTCCACGGTATTGGGGTGCCTAGGAAGATCGTGGGGTGCCCCAACCGCTAGCCAATCCCCCCCATGCCCTAAAACATGGGGAAAGAAACTGCCTGCATGGGGTGAAGGGCCCTGATCCACAATCTGCTGGATTTCCTGCCACGAATTCGATGAGGACCTTTCGAACACGAAAACCCGGCCGTTTCGCTGCCCATCGGACTCTTGGTCCGCTACGAGAAGGCGGTTTTTATCTGTGGAAAAAGCAATACTGTAGGAGGCCGAGGGGTTATTCACCGCCAATCCACGGCCAAACTCCGTGGCATCGATTAACACGACCTTTTCACCGGCTGCGGCCGCCCCGCCTAGCACCAGCGCAATTACAACACTCCTTTTTGCCGTCGGAATCATCTGGGGCTTCTAGCAAAATCCACAACCAAGCACTAGCGAATTTGGTGAGTGTCCCACCCCAATCCCCTTGCTAGATAATGGCATTCTGTTTAGGCTCGTACCAGTGCGGATTGGACCATGAAGCGAATTACCCCTCCATTTTTCCCCCTACTGGCGCTCGGGTTGCCTCTCGCAGCCGGACTGGCACCATGTCCGGTACAATCGTCTACGCTCGCCATCAATGAAGTAGTCGCCTCGAACGGCTCCGGCCTTACCGACGAGGACGGCGATTCCGAGGACTGGATCGAGCTGCACAACCACGGTGACGGGGCTGTCTCGCTGCTTGGATGGGGGCTTTCCGACAGCCCCTCCAATCCCTTCAAGTGGGTTTTCCCCGACGTAATTCTCGTCCCCGGCCAGCATATGATCGTCTGGGCCTCGGGCAAGAACCGCATCGACCCGAACCATGCTCTACACACCAGTTGGAGCATCAGTGCCGATGGGGAGCGCCTCTCCCTGACCCACCCCGAGATCGGCGAAATCGACAGCGTTCCCGCCACGCCGCTGCGGCGCGACATTTCGTACGGACGTGTTCCCGACGGCACCGGGGGCTGGTTCTACTTCGACCAGCCCACCCCCGGTGCAGCCAACACCACCCCAGCCTACGCCGAGGTACTCGATCCGCCCACCTTCTCCCATTCC
>CBFGVE010000341.1:0-3797 GCA_965651915.1 uncultured bacterium | reverse complement strand
AAGTGGAGTTGGTCGCGCCGCCAATGGGCGTTGTGTCCTTATGCCACTGATAAAACAAGGGAGGGGGGCCAGAGGCGATTACTTCTAAGGTCGCTGTCTCGCCTTCCCATAGGGACAGGCTCCCGGGACGTTGATCAATAAGTTCTATGGGAGAGGGGTTGCCTTCGTTTGGCTGGGAATCACCATCACGAAAAAATCGCACATTCCGGTAATAAATCTCATTGAGGGTACCCATTCCCTCGCGGCCATATACGCCGAACTTGTTGTACCATGGTACAGTGCCGTCACTTTCACTAATGGTTGTGTTCAGGACTTGTTGGCCATTCAGGTAGATTTCAAGTTTGCGTGATTCAGAGTAGTGGATGATGTTTAAGCGCTGATAGGTGCCATAGGGAACGGCGGCGAATGATGAGCCATTGCCAAACTGATAAAACTTATCGCCATATATGCGTATCATCCAGGGGTATGGCCTTTGGAAAACCTGCCAGATACCAACTTTGTCTGCACCTGAGACGACCTTTATGTCTGCCATAAACTGGTTGCTTCCCGATCTATAATCATTTCTCACCCGAGCTTCGCTGCGGGGGCCGGAGTCCTGCCCGGGAAAAGTAGACAAATCGGTATGTCGCACCCAGAAATGAAAAACGCCATTCTCATAGGTATAGCGCTCTCCGTATCCAGCGGCATTGGGAGGAACATGGTAGTCCCAGGCGGGGAAGTACTCGGTCCAGCCGCTCCCGATTTGTGCATATCCCCCGGTAGCCGTGAAGAGGGTCGCCGCAAGAAGAAACGCGAAGGTCATTCGGTAGCTGGTTGATTCACCTGTTTTCCTGGTGTGCAAAAAATTCATCGAGCCTGATTCTAATGATAGTATGGGTCGGCCTATTTGGCGGGTGCCGGACCTGTTCGGCGGCCAACCCGGGCATGCCCTTGGCCGTGGCGGGCGCTACACCGGGATGCTGGCGGTGGCCGGGGAGATGGGGGGTAGGGGGCCCGGTTTGCCGTACAGGTAGCCTTGGACGAGGTCGAAACCGAGGGAGCGGCAGATGGCGGCGTCCTCCTCGGCCTCGATGCCCTCGGCGAGCGCCTTGCTGCCCATGCGGTGGGCAAGCTCGACCAGCGACTGGGCCAGCAGCAGCCGGGACTCGGACGCCTTGTGGAGGTGGTGGAGAATGGAACGGTCGATCTTCAGGTAGTCGGCCGGGGCCTCGGCGATCTCCATGAGCCTCGACTGGCCGATGCCGAAGTCGTCGTAGGCCAGTCCGATCCCGAGCTGCTTGAGGCCCTCGATGAAGTAGTGCATGGAGGGAAGGTCGGTGATGGCTTTCTCGTGGACCTCGAGCACGAGGCGGAGCAGGGGGTAGCGCTGGCGGATGGCCTGGAGCGATTTGAGCAGGCGGTTGACCAGCTTGAGTTCCTCGGGGTGGATGTTGAGGAAGTAGGAGCCCAGCTCGGGCCGGGCAGCCGCCTGCTTGATGCCGACGCCGCGGAAGACCTCGCTCAGGTCGACGGCTAGGCCCTTGGACTCGGCTAGACGGAAGAGGGTGAGCAGGCCTCCGGGAATCTCCAGGCCCGGCCGGCAGCGCCCCAGCAGCTCGTGGCCGTAGAGGCTGCCGGTTTTGAAGCAGAAGATGGGCTGGAAGGCTGCCCCGACCGCTCGCTCGCTGATCATGAGCTGGAGCTTCTCGAAGTCGGTGCTAGGCTTTCCTGGCTCCCCGGCATCCCCGGCCTCGGCGCTCTGCTTGATCGCCACCGTGCGCTGGAGGGAGTCCCGCCGGGAGGCCAGGGCCTTGCAGACGCGCACCTCGAACTCGGCGAAGTGGACGACGTCTCCGTGCTGCAGCTCGGTGGCCTCGGAGATGGGCCTTCCGTTCACGCTGGTCCCGTTCGTACTGCCCAGGTCGCAGATCATCAGGGATTCCCCCTGCCTGCCGATGCTGGCGTGCTCGCGCGAGATGTTGATGTTGGGGATGGTCAACGGGAGTCCCGGTTCCCTCCCGATGATGAATGGAAACTGGCGGACAGGAACCCTCTGTAGCTCGCCGTACGGATTGAAGAAACCTTCGATAAACCACTGCTCTGACATCGCCACCTCCACAAGCACGTTGGGGGCTGAACCCCTGAAAAAGGATCCAGCCCTGCCCCCTGCCAAGACTGGTTAATCAGTCAAGATGGACTAACCTTACCGAGAGTGGCGGCCTCTGTAAAACAGGAAATTACGAAATGCAGGCCCAGATCCCGTTCCGTGCGGGGTCTGCCTATTCGCCGTCCGGGCTGCTGCCAGGCTGGTCGGTCTGGGTGGCCAGGCGGCGCTGGAGCTGGGCGAGGTGGAGGTTGGCGGGGTGGAGCTGGCCGGGCGGGAGCGGCTCGATCCAGCGGCCTTCGGAATCGAGGCTGGGGGCTTCGCTCATGTGCAGCCCCACGAGGTTGATCTGGTCGGGGGCGAAGTCGGTTTTGGGCAGAGGGAAAGGCTGGTCGGCGGAGATGTTCCAGAAGGTGCCTCGGGCGCCGCTGTGGCGGCCGAGGCCGCGGGCTCCACCGCTGTTCCAGAGCCGGGTGCCCCGTCCGGCGTGCAGGTCGGTGAACAGGTTCTCGTAGGGGGCGCGGCGGTGGTGGTCGAGGCTAAGATCTTCCCCCCGGCCCCGCGAGAACACGTTGCCCACGCTGCTGACGCTGACGGTGACGTCGTGGATGTAGAGCGCGTTGATCTGGAAGCCGGTGAGCAGGTTGTCCGATCCGCCCAGGGTGATCGCGTGGTGTCCGCGGTTGCCGCGGCGGTCGGGGGCGCGGCTGCTGGCCAGCACCAGGCCCTGCACCGTGGTGAACGTGCCGCTAAGGAAGAGACCGCTTTCGGCGTTGACCATGCGGACGTCGCGGACCCAGCAGTGGGCGACCCGCGACATTCCAATGCCGTTGAATCCCCGTTCGGTGAAGTGGCCCTGGTATTCGCCATCGGGGAAGGAAAGGGTTAGGCCCTCGATCCCGACGTGTGTGACCGAGGGCGTAAAGCGGCGCAGCTCGGGGGCCCACTCGGTGCGTACTTCGGCCCGCAGGGGGCGGTCGAGCGTGAGGCGGTTGCCATCGATGGCGAGGATCCGGAACACCTGGGAGAAGCGGAGTTTCGCGCCGAGCTTGGAAATATCGCCCGGCTGCCCGGCGTAGAGGTAGTGGGCCAGGGTTTGCCGCTCGGTATCCTGCAGGGACAAGAGGACTTCGTCGCCAGCCGCGATGGAGGAGGCGTCCTCGACGGTGAGGATGTAGTCTCCCCGTTGCGCGGGCCCGGCTACCGGGGAGATTACCGGGTTGCTCTGACTACCGGAAACGCGGATGAAGCCGCCGGACCAGGAGTAGCGCGATACCCGGTCGCCATTGCCGTTGGTGGTCCAGTCGGGCTCTATGTCCGTAAGGGATTGAGGAAAGTGCAGGGTCGATTTATCGCTGCCGGCCCCGCGGAGGATGAGGTTGGGCTTCTCGATGGAGAGGATGCCGGTGACGAGGTAGCGTCCTGGGGGAATCTCGATCGGACCCGATTCGGTCTCGCGGATGGCGCGGAGGAAGGCCTCGGTATCGTCGGCAACGCCGTCGCCGACGGCTCCGAAATCGCGCACGCTGGGTCCGGGCGGTGGACTAGGGAGTGGCTTCTCGCCGCGCTCGTAGCCCGCGAAGGAAAAATCGGGGAGGCGGCTAACTGGAGACCAGCGCTCGCCGTCGCGTCCCCAGAGATGGGAGAGGGTCTGCGCCGACGTGACGGAGGTGCAGCCGAGGGCCGCGGCGAGAATGAAACGGAACGGGAACAG
>CBFGVE010000340.1:0-3803 GCA_965651915.1 uncultured bacterium | reverse complement strand
TGCTCGCGAGCATGACGAAGAGATGCCAGATCGCATGGTGGTGCCTCAGCCGCTTCCAGGAATAAAAAACGGCGCCGAAGGTATAGCAGAGTCCGCCAGCCAGGAGCCAAAGAATGATGCCGAGTCCGGCCTCCCTGAACAGCGGGCGAAGGAGGATAAGGGCCATCCAGCCCATCACCAGGTAAATCGTCGTCGAGAGGACCTTGAAGCGCCCGGTATAGAATACCTTGAAACCGATACCGATAGCGGCAAGCCCCCATGCTGCGCCGAACACGCCCCAGCGCCAGCCGCCTTCGAGCACGCACAGCGCGAACGGGGTATAGGTGCCGGCGATCAGCAGGTAGATGGAGGAGTGGTCCGCGATGCGAAAGATTTGCTTTACCCTGGGGCGGGTAGCCCAGTGGTAGAGGGTGGAGGAGAGGTAGAGCAGAGTCTGGGAGGTGCCGTAGACGCTTGCGGCGACGATATGGATGGCTGACCCCTTGATCGCCGCGAACACCACCAGCAGCGCCAGCGCCGCCATCGAAAAGCCGAATCCCACCAGATGGGTGAGAGTATTCGCCGCCTCCGGACTCATCAGATGAGGGTGCGCC
Organism: uncultured bacterium; assembly: GCA_965651915.1. Classification (GTDB taxonomy): domain Bacteria; phylum Verrucomicrobiota; class Kiritimatiellia; order CBFGVE01; family CBFGVE01; genus CBFGVE01. The sequence goes on along the minus strand of CBFGVE010000340.1, from coordinate 3,210 downwards.
GGCACCGATTGATTTTCCTGTACATGCATTAAGCTCCCCATCATGCCCGATCCCCCGGCGAATGCAAGCGGTCAGGGAGGGCCGGTTCTAGTGGCTCGGATCCGTTACCTGGAGCCGGTTCGAAAATTCTAGCAATCGATGGGTGAGCGCTTCGCGAATGGCTTCGCAGTTTGGGTCGTTGTAGCGGTTGGTCCATTCCATGGGGTCGTTCCGCAGGTCGTACAGTTCGCCCAGGCACTCGGTCTGGTTATCTAGCACGCTGGACGCAGGGCCGGGCGTGTGCAGAATGAGCTTCCACTCGGGTGTTCTCCACATGAGGGTAGGAGCTTGGAGTACGAAGGTGCCCGAGAGCCAGTTCTTTCCCAGGTCGGTTTCGGCAATTTCGTAGCCGGACCCGTGCATTTCGCAAAAGCTGCCCTCCCGCGTGGCGGACCCTAGCAGGCTTAGGCCGGGCAGGGTAGGGGGCTGCTCGATTCCTGCGGCGTCGAGAAGGGTGGGGAGAATATCGATAAGCTCCGCAGGCCGCGAATCCACAGTGCCCCGTCTGCCTGCCTCGACGACGGAGCCGGCGAGAATAATCGGTACCCGCACCGACCCTTCGTACATGCAGTACTTGGAGAATCGGAAGCCCCGGTCGCCAAGCATTTCCCCGTGATCGGACGTGAAGACGATGAGGCTGTTGTCCAGCACGCCATCGTCACGGAGCCGGTCCAGGACTTGTCCGAACAGCTCGTCCACATAGGTGCACAAGGCAAAGTAGCGCAGGGTGGAGCGGCGCCTTTGCTCGGAGGTGAGATGTATCCACTCGGCGGTCCTTCGGTCTGGAGCCGCGTGCCCCTCTGGTTCCGTTTCCCACGGCGGGCAGGCGGAATCGGGAATATCATCCAGATTGTAGCGCTCCTCATATCCCGCCGGAACATTAAACCCGGCATGGGGAAAGTCGAAGCTGAGGTAGAGAAACAGGGGCCTGTCCGCTTGCCGTCCTCCCTCCAGGAAATCAAGGCACTTACGGGTAAGCCATCCTTCACGGTGCCGTTCGGGGCCGACGCGGCTGGTGCAGCCTAGATAGCCTTTGACGCCCTCGCCTCCGCCGCCAAACTCCCGGGTCTCGGCGATCAGGGCCGCCCAGGCTTCAGGATCCTCGTCCTGCATGACCAGGGCTCCGGGCTGAACGTTATTCGGGTCAAGGTCGCGGGCCTGGGCGCGAACTTCAAAGCCTCTGCGGGAGGTGACGGTGTTCGATCCAGCAGGCTGCAGACGAGAACCAAGGTACCAGTGGGTTTTGCCGAATCCGGCGGTCTGATACCCTGCGCGGCGCAGTCGTTCCGGCATCATGGGGACGGGGAGATCTTCATCCCGGGGAATGAAATGGCGGTTGTGGAGCACGCCATTCTGCGATGGGTAAAGCCCGGTCATCATGGAGTAGCGGCTTGGTACGCACATGGGGGCGTTGCATATCGCCTGGTCGAAGCGGATGCCGGAGGCCGCAAGGCGGTCGAGATTGGGCGTCTGAACCAGGGGATTGGCGCATCCGAGGGCATTCCACCGGTGCTGATCGGTCATTAGAAAAATGATATTCGGCGGGTTGGATTTCATAAGATTCATTCTGCCACATGGTGAGCAGCCATCAAGGGCCTTAGGTCGGCAGGCTCATTCCGTGAAATCCATCAGGCCACCAAGGTCCAGGTTAGACAGGTCGCAATCGAATCGTAGCAGGTATGGATCGCCGTCCTGCGGAGGCGTCATGCAGATCCCCCACGACATGGGCTCGGCATGGGCCGCATCGGTGAAGGCGTCGGGCCGATACCCCCCGGGGGCGGCGGGTGGATTGAGCGCGATGGCGACGGACCGGAAATGAATGCCATCGGGGGCGTACTGAATAGTTCGGCGTACCCCTTTGGGACCGACCCAGCCGATGAGTGCCGCGACGCCGGGTCCGTGAGGCCAGGCCAGCACTTCATGGCCACCCTGAATCAAGGGGTTGAAAGGATGCTTTTCGTAAGGACCTTCGGGATTATCGGAAACGGCCAGCCCGAGCATGGTCTGGTGAGGGGTCCGGCCCGTACCGCGGCCTTTGTAGTACCAGAAATACTTCCCGCCGCGAATCAGGAGGCTGACGTCGGCGACGCGGAAGCTGTCGAAGTTACGGATATCGCCGACCGCGTGCTTGAATTCGGTTGGGCGATTGATGGGATTATGCGGAAGCTTGGTCCAGGGACCGTCGGGGGAATCCGAGACGGCCATCCCTTCCGACGCCGGGCTCTCGGCAGTCCACGGCTTGTCGGATCCGTCGTAGGCAAGAAAGAATTTGCCTCCTGCGACGAGAATCCCTGGCGTGTAGACCCCCTCCTCGTCCCAGGTACCCGGACCACCTTTTCCCAGAGCCTCCCCTTGTTCCGTCCAGTGGAATCCATCCTTGGATGTCGCATACCAAATGGTGGCGGAATAGCCATGAGGGTACGCATAGACGCCGGACTCATCCCGCACTTTCGAGTACCAGACATAGTAGGTATCACCGACCTTGATAACGTCGCTGGGATCGCGGCGGCACACCCCTTTTTCCAGACCCAGCCCATGGGCGGGCGAATAGGAGAAGGTGATATGCGGCAGGTCGTCGTAAACCGGGCCGCAAGGCGATTGGGGGGGGGTGCTTCACGGGAAAGAGTGCAGGTCATGCGGGATTCCTTTCGATGGCTTGGGTAAAGTAATATATAAAACTTTTACAAAGTAAAGTATGCACGGTTCTCCCTACCTAGCGCAGGCTCTGGCGCGAGCCACAGAGAGAGAGGGTTTCGCCATACCGGCGCGCAAGCGCTACGGCGGGCAGCCTTCGCCGCTTCGTCTGGCTGCGCCAGCCGAAGCTAAAGGCCCCGACCAACTTGCGTCGGTCGGCCTCGGGACGAGGCGCTTGTGGAGAAAGGCCCTGCCGGAGCCGGACTTCAGGTAGGCCTCGAAGGCCAGGGCGAGCCCCTTGTCGGGGAACGAGCAGGACCATGCGAGCGTCCACGGGCGGTAGCGCGCGGTGGCGGGGGTGGATCCGGCGTTGTGGCGGTCGAGGCGGGTGGGGAGTTCCACCGAGGAAAAGCCGACGTAGATCTTGTCGGGGCAGGAAATGCTCCGCAGGATGTAGACGTGGTACAAGGAAGGCCCTCCTTCGCGCAAGCGCTACGGCGGGCAGCCTTCGCCGCTTCGTCTGGCTGCGCCAGCCGA
>CBFGVE010000339.1:0-3827 GCA_965651915.1 uncultured bacterium | reverse complement strand
AGGATGGCCTCTACATGTGGTTCGAGCTGGGTCTCGGCCTGCTCCACAACGAGCGTGGCGAGGCCCGCGGCATCCTCGCGGTCGCCCGCGACATCGACCGCCGCAAGAGCACCGAGGCTCGGCTGCGCGAGCAGGCCCACCTCATGCAGGAGCGCAACGCCCGCGCCCAGGAATGCATCGCCAACCTCAAGCATTTCTTCTCCCGGGTGGGGGCGTTGCCGGTGGATGCCGACGGCTTCGTCGCCGGCATCGGCCAGATCCTCTACGACATGTACCGCCCCCAGCTCGTGGAGCTGCGGATTGGCGGACCCTCGCCGAAAACCGTCCGCATTCCCACCCCGGCCGACGAGGCCGAGCTGCCCGCCCGCTGCACGATCAGCGAGCAGATGCTCGCCAGCGGGCTTCCCTACTATTCGGACAAGCTCGATGCCGAGGAGGAATTTCTCGGCGACGACTACGTCCGCAATCTCGGCGTGAAAACCTATCTGGGCGCTCCGCTGCGCGACACCAAGGGCAGCCTGCGCGGGAGCCTCGCCCTCATGGACGGTGCCGCCCGCAACTTCGACAGCATGGATGTCGAACTCGTCACGGTTGCCGCGCTCCACGTGGCCGCCCGCCTGAGGGCCGAGGAGCAGGAGGCCTCCCGCCGGGAACTCGAGGAGCACCTGCGCCGCGCCCAGAAAATGGAGGCCATCGGCCTGCTCGCGGGCGGCATCGCCCACGACTTCAACAACATCCTCACCGGCATCCTCGGGTTCTCCTCCTACCTGCTTTCCAAGGTCGAGGAGGGCTCAGACCTGCACCGCGACCTGGGCCTCATCGAGCAGTCAGCCATTCGCGCCGCCGAGCTGACCCGCCAGCTCCTCGCCTTCACCCGGCGCAAGCACTTCGCCCGCGAGGCGGTTTCGCTCGGCAAGGTGGCCGACGAGGTGCTCGCCCTGCTTTCCCGCTCGCTGCCCAAGCACATCGAGATCGTGCGCGACTTCGATACCTCCCTGCCCAACGTGCTGGGCGACTCCGGCCAGCTCAACCAAGTGGTTATGAACCTCTGCCTGAACGCGGCCGATGCGATGTCCGAGCGGGGCGGCCGGCTCACCGTTTCCGCCGAATGCCGGATCCTGACCCCCCGGGAGGCGGCGCTGGTGCGCGGCGCGGGAACACGGTCCTATGTCTGCCTCAAGATTTCGGATACGGGGGTGGGCATGACACCCGAGGAGCAGGAACACATCTTCGACCCCTTCTTCACCACCAAGGCCGCTAAAGGCGGCAGCGGGCTGGGCCTGGCCATCGTCTACGGCATCGTCTCGAACCACGACGGCGAGGTGCTGGTGGACAGCCAGAAGGGAGAGGGATCAAGCTTCACGATCTATCTGCCCGCCCACTTCGGCGAGGCCAAGCCCACCGAAGGGCCGGTGGCGGCGGGTCCGCTCGAAGGCAACGAGACGGTACTCGTTATCGACGACGAGCCGATCGTGCGCCAGATGGCGGGCGAGGTCCTCAAGGGGCACGGCTACCAGGTGGTGACCGCGACCGGGGGTGCCGAAGGGCTGGAGCTGCTCCGCGAGCTGAAAGGCCGGGTGGACGTCGTGCTGCTCGACATGGTGATGCCGGGGATGGATGGCGAGACCACCTTCCACGCGCTGCGCAAGGAGGACCCCAATCTCTGCGTCGTGCTCACCAGCGGCTTCGTCAACGAAAGCCGGACCCGCAGGCTGATGAGCCTCGGCGCCCGCGGCATGGTCTACAAGCCCTACAAAACCGCCGCCCTGCTCCAGAAAATCCGCGAGGCCCTGGACGCCAAGCTCACGAAACCTGCCTAGGGCTATGGGCGCCGGGGCCCCGTCCCGCAAATAGGCTAGTCGTGGTCGCGGAGGCGTTTCAGGCGCCGGTCTAGTTCGAGCGTCAGGGTGCGCGCGATCTGGACGTGGCGGCGGCTGAACCGGTTCCCGTTGTGGATCGCGGCGAGGAAGATATCGCCGCTGTTGACCAGGGTGATCGGAAGATCCTCGAAGAAGAAGGTGAACGCGTCCATCTCGCCGAGATCAAGCCGCTTCACGTAGCGAACGATCTTCTTGAACATCTGCGGGGCGAAGGCGCCGAGCACCTCGTTGACCCGGTGGTCCCAGCTCGTGGCCAGCACGTAGCCGTCGCGGTGGGCGATGACGCAGCCCTCGAAGCCGTTCACGCTGCGCACGCGCTCGGCCACACCCCGGATGTCCGGGATGTCGTGCTTGGAGGCGTCGAGAATGTGGCCGAGAATTTCCCGGCGGGTGCACAGGTCCTCGCGCCATTCGCGGCCGGTGATGGTCTCGAAGGTTTTGCGGCCCACGCCCTGTACCCGGGCGAGGTCGTAGATGTCGACGAAAGGCCCGTTGAGTTCGCGGTCCTCGACAATGCGCACGGCGAGCTTGGGCCCGACGCCGTCGAGGCGGGTGACCAGCTCCTCGGCGTCGGCGAGATTGAGGTCGATGCCGGCGAGCATGACGCTCTTGGGGGCGCTTGATTCGGATGCCTCGGCGGCCTCCTCTTCGCGCTCCTCGGGTTCCGGCTCGGGCTCTTCATCCACGATTTCGTCGAGGTCGGGCACGAGCCGCTTGAAGACGTCGTCCTCGATGGCGGGCGATGGCGCTGCGACCGGAGCGGGTATGGGGGTAGGCGGAGGGGGCTCGGCCGGAGCGAGTGGAGTCGCCGCCGCTGCAGGCATGGCGGGGGCGGGAGTTGGAGCAGGCGGAGGAGGCGGCTGGATGACCACCGGCGGGGTCGCGGTGGTGGGCGCCTCGCCCGGCTCGGGAGGGGTGAACATCTCGGATTCGCCGAACATCGCGGCGAATTCGCGCTCGGCCCGGGCTTCCGGATCCTCCTCCGGGGCCTCGGGTGTAGGGCTGGGTTTGACTTCGGCTGGCGCGTCGGTCGGAGGGGGAGAAAAGAGGTTGGCATTTACGCCGAACGCCTCCTCGAAGTCCTTCTCGACCCGGGCCTCCGCATCCTCCTGGTCCTTCCAGTCGGCGGGCATGGGGGGGAGGTCGAGTCCAGGAGGGGGAGTGACGCCGCCCCCTAGGGGTGGGCGGGGCGACTCGATGGTCGGCGGGGTGGCCTGGGCTACCGTTTCGGCAGGTACGGAGGGAGTCGGTTCCGGCGGGATGGCAGGGGTTGCCGACACCGGGACGACAGGCTCCGGTTTGGGAGCCGGGGGCGGTGGGGGTTCAGGAGCTTTGACCGCCGGAGTGGCGGGAGCGCTTGGGGCTGCGGTGGGGGCGGGCTCCTCGTCGGCGGGCGCGAAAACGTCGGGCATGGTCTGGAGCGAGGGCTCGCGGTCGACCTGGCTGGTTGGGGCGGCCAGCTCGTCCAGCGGCATGGCGCTGACCACCATGGGAAGGGGCAGGCTCACCTCCTCGCCGCGTAGCTTGTCGATGGTGGGCGAGAGATAGTCGTCGTCCAGATCCACGACCAGGTTGCCGATCTTGCACAGCACCGCGCCATCGCCGAGCTGTTGGTAGAGGTGTGGGACGAGGACGCTAACGGTGTGGGAGTCGGCGAGATTCGCCGCTTTGGGCCCCAGGGCCTGGGGCGCGACCTCGCGGAGGTCGCGGAGGGAAAGCTGGATCGCGGTCATGTCGCCGTCGCCATCGCGGAGCAGGTTGTAGCCCTCGCCCGGGCCGATCAGGCTGGCGATCTCTTCAAGCTCGTGGCGGATCTGGTCCAGATTTGGCGCGGCCGGTTTGGCGGGAGCCGGGCGGATGGGCGCGGGCACCGGTGCGGCGGTGACCGGAGAAGGGGTGGGAGACGGGGCTGAGGACGGTGTGGCGATTGGGCTGGACGCTGCCGGG
>CBFGVE010000338.1:0-3829 GCA_965651915.1 uncultured bacterium | reverse complement strand
GAGGAAGGGCACCAGCGAGATGAGTGTGATGTAGGTCAGCGCGGCGGCATGGAGCGAGAGGTTGTCGTCGCGGAAACCGCGCACGACGAGGTGGAGGACGCGCACCAGGCGCACGGCCAACTGCTTGGGGGTGGGCAGCGAGCGCAGCTCGATGTCCCACACGTCGTTGGCGGCGAAGCGGACGGCGCGGTTGAAACCCTGCTTGATTCTACGGTTCATTTGGCAGCCCCATCATGTGCGTTGGCCATGGCCCACTGCTGGTAGAGCAGCCAGGCCGACAGCGTTTTTGCATCGCGGACCCTTCCCTGTCGAACCTCTTCCTCGAACTCCTCGCGGGAGAGGCTCAGCGTTTCGATGTGTTCGTCGACGTCGAGATCGCGGCCCCGGGGTTCGGCTCCGGTCTCGGCGTAGAAGATGTGGATCACCTCGGACATGTAGCCTGGCGAGGGATAGATGGCCCCGAGGCGGACGAGTGACTCGGCGGCGTAGCCGCTCTCCTCGGCCAGCTCGCGACGGGCGCAGGCCTCGACATCCTCGCCCGGCTCCAGGGTGCCTGCGACGATCTCTAGGATGATCTCCTCGACTGCCTTGCGGTACTGGCGGATGAAGACGAAGCGGCCATCCGGGCGGCGGGCGACCAGGGCGACCGCGCCGGGATGGCGGATCACCTCGCGCACGGAGCGCGCGCCGGTGGCCAGCTCGACCTGATGGACTTCGAGATCGAAGATCCGGCCCTGGTAGACCCGTTTCACACTCATGGACTGCTCGTTCATGGACAATCTAGCTAGTGGGATGAAGGCTGCGGAGAATGGCGGAGTTCAAGTCTGACACACCCGCCCCGCCCCTTCAAGCCCGCTTGACACCGCAGGCATGCTGCTCCATATTTGTAGCACCATGAGAACCGCCACCGTACGCGAATTGCGCAACCACTACACCAGCCTCCTCGCGTGGATCGATGCCGGCGAGGACATCGTCATTACCCGGCGGGGCAAGCCTATCGCCCGCCTAGTCCCCGAACCAGACAGCCCCCCCGGGCAGGTCGACTGGACAAAAAGCCGAACGCTCCTTCGTTCACGTCCGCGAAAAGCCCGCCTAACCGCCAAGGAATCCAGCTCCCTCCTACGTGAAAGCTCCGGATCATGGTAGTCTGCGCCGACACGAGCTTTCTTTTTTCGCTCTACGGAAACGATGCTCACACATCTAAAGCCGTCTCGTGGTGCTCCACCTACGGCCTGCCCATCGCCATTACCTCCTTAAACACCTACGAACTCGGCAATGCGCTCCGATTCGCTGAGTATCGAAAGCGCCTAGTAGCAGGCTCGGCCGAAGAGATCCTGGATCTTTTCAAGGAGGATGTCGAGGCGGGTCGGCTGATCATGCAAACACCCAATCTGGCCCAGGTCATCAGGCGCGCCTCCCAGCTTTCCGCTCGCTACACCCTCTCCGGTGGCCACCGGAGCTTCGACATTCTGCACATCGCCGGGGCGCTGGAGCTGGAGGCTACGCACTTTCTGTCCTTCGACGCCAACCAGAGCACCCTGGCCCGGACCCTAGGGCTACGCCTGGATCTGTGACCCTGCCCGGCTTTTCCCCTTTGCCTCGCGAGGGCAAGGGCTGCTAGTATTGGCCGATGCTCCACACCCGAAAAGAACGCGAAGCCCTCGAAGAGCGCTACCTCGCCCCCTACGCCGCGCGGTCCTCGGCCAGCCGGGGACGGAACTATCCGGAAACCCGGCACGACTACCGCACCGAGTTCCAGCGGGACCGGGACCGAATCATCTACTCCAGCTCCTTCCGGCGGCTGGAGTACAAGACTCAGGTCTTCGTAAACGGCACCGCCGACCACTACCGAACCCGCCTCACCCATACTTTCGAGATGACCGCGCTCGGGCGCACCATCGCCCGGGCGCTGCGCGCCAACGAGGACCTTGCCGAGGCCATCGCCCTCGCCCACGACATCGGCCACAGCCCCTTCGGCCATGTCGGCGAGCACGAGCTGAACGAGCTGATGCACCACCACGGGGGCTTCGACCACAACATCCAGAGCCTTCGCTGGGTCGAGGAGCTGGAAACCCAGTACCCCCACTGTCCCGGGCTCAACCTTTCCTGGGAGGTGAGGTCCGGACTCCGCAAGCACCTTGCCGCCGTGCCGGGCGCCGAGCTGGACGGCCACCCCATAGGCCCCTTCCAGGGCATCGAGGCCCAGATCGCCGACGTGGCCGACGACATCTCCTACTTCGCCCACGACGTGGACGACGGCATCGACGCCGGGCTGCTCACCCCGGAGATGCTGGAGCCCCTCGACCTCTGGCAGGCGGCGCGCGACCGGGCCGGGCACCAGTTTCCCGACATGCCCGAAGACTTCCGGACCCGGGCGGCGATCCGCTGCCTGCTCGACATCCAAGTCGAGGACGTGGTGAACACCAGCATCGCGCTGCTGGAGAAATACGAACCGCAGAGCCCGGAGGACGTCATGAACGCTCCCGAGCGGCTGGTGGCCTACAGCCCGCGCATGAAGGCGATGATCGGGCCGCACCGGGACTTCCTTTTCGAACACCTCTACTGGCATCCGGCGGTGAAGCAGGCCAACCTCGAGGCAGTACGGCTGATGAAGCGCCTCTTTCTCCACTACGTGGCCAAACCCGAGACCATGGGGCGCAAGGCCCAGGCCCGCATCCCGGCCCACGGCCTATGGCGGACCGCCTGCGACTACGTGGCCGGCATGACCGACCGCTACGCCCTCGAGGAATGCGCGAAGTTCGGCCTCACCGCGCACTGAGTCCTGGAAAGGATTCGTGGGTGTTTTCCGCACGGCTCGGTGAGTCGGCGCTCATCCAGCGCCCTAGGGCTGGCCGGGATCGAGGAGAAAGCGGAGCTGGCGCACCTTGTCGGGGCCGAACTGGCGGGCGATGTTGGCGAGGATCTGGCGTTCGCCGCCGCGCTTCAGCTCGCTGAGCCAGGTGGAGTGGCTGACGAAGACCGTGAGGGTCTTGCGGTCATAGCGGCCGGGCCGCGAGACCTTCGCCACGGCGGGGCCCACCACCTCGGGCCATTTCTCGACCAGCTCCCGCTCCCACCACGCGCCCTCCAGATTGAACTCCTTGAACACCGACGGAAGAACATCCCGGACCGAACTCACATTGACCGGGAGAGGGGGCGGGCCGAGCGGGACGCGGTGGCGCTCGCACTCCACGGTGCGGCGGGCGCGGTTGAAACGGACGAAACGGCGGTGCGGTTGCATGCCCCCAGGCTAGCACAGGAGAACAAATCAGGGCACAAAAAAACGGCGCCTTAGAGGTCGCCGTGAACTGATGCTGCCCGTACCTGCTTGACCATGTAGTCAACCTTGGCTCGCTCCCAGCCGATGTCGCAGCCGGCGCGCTCGCTCTCGTACCACTTGTGGAGGGTAATCTCCTGGCGGAGACACTCCGAGTGCTTGAATAGCTTCGTCTCGCGCACCCAAGGCTCGAGGGCCTTACCCCGTTCATCCCGGCAATCGTTCGTGTTCATAGGCTAGAACAGCATAGTGGCGGTATAGGTAGGTTCGGTAATGGCCGCGTATACTCACGAAAAACGTATCGGGGGTCAATAGTTTTCACGCATTAAATTTCAGTTATTCCAACCCTTAAAAGCTGGTGACAAGCGCGCCCGCACCGTGTATGGTCGCACACATGATTAGCCACTGGCATAGCTTCGGACGATTGCGGGACCTTCCTCGCGGGCGCTAACGCCGCCTCGTGCTGAGCTTGGCCCCGGTTCTTCCGGGGCTTTTTTGTTTCTGGACCAAAGGATTTCACAACATGCTGGCAAAACGCATCATACCCTGCCT
>CBFGVE010000337.1:0-3833 GCA_965651915.1 uncultured bacterium | reverse complement strand
CTCTGCGTGTTCTCCGAGACATGTGGGCTGGCGACCGCCATGGAACACAACGGCGATGTCTACTCCTGCGATCATTACGTCTATCCTCGCTACAAGCTGGGCAACCTGCTCAACCAGTCGCTAAACGAAATGATTTTCTCGGAACAGCAAATCAAGTTCGGCAACGACAAGCGCGACTCTCTTCCTGAATTCTGCCGCCGCTGCGAGGTTCGCTTCGCCTGCCACGGCGAATGCCCGAAACATCGCTTTATTAAAACCCCGGATGGAGAGCCTGGTCTCAACTATCTTTGTCCGGCATATAAAAAATTCTTCAACCATGTCGATTCCTACATGCGCATCATGGCGGATTTGCTCCGGTCAGGTCGCCCGGCGGCGGATATCATGAATTGGATCCGGATGGAGCAGCAGTCCCGCACGGCCGCGCCTGCACGGACCGAGTTCATCGACCCCAACTCGCCCTGTCGCTGCGGCAGTGGAAAGAAGTATCGCCGATGCTGCGGGGCCAAGCCGTACAGATGAAGCGCACGTCCATGCCCACCTATTGGCGCCTTGTAGCGCGGTGGATGACCAGCCTATGAGAATCTTCGAAAGGGGTCCTGGACCGCGCCGCCTGGGAACCTTGATTCTGTTCGCGCTACTGCTCGGCCTTGGCCTTCGGTTCTATATGTACGGAGCGGGCGCAAATGCGATTCCCGTTACGTCCGACGAAGCGATCACAGTGCTTCAAGCGGTGGACATTCGCAGTGGCAAGATTCCTTTGCTCATGGCCGGTCAGCCTTATATGTTCCCGGTCGAGGCCTACTGGATGGCTCCCTTTGTGGAACTGCTGCCCCGCACCACATGGGGAATGCGCGCGCTGATTCTAGCTGAAGGCTTTGCTTTCCTTGCGCTCCTGCTTGCACTGCTCAGGAAATGCGGCCCTCTGAACGCTACATGGCCGGGCGTGCTTTTGGCCTTGATACCATCGGCATACCTAGCAATGAACCAGAGCGCCTATTCGCTTCCCCATAACACGTCGGCCTACATTCTCGTCCTAGCCGGTTCTTGCCTGCTGTTTAGTCTCCCCTCCGGCGGTCGCTCCTGGTACCGGGAGGCAGGCCTTGCCTTCGGGGCTGGTTTTTTCGCTCTCCTGGCGTTTAGCAACTCGATGCTCGCCCTCGCCCTGGTGGCTCCGCTCGCACTGGTAGCACTTTGCAACGCATTCGGCGGCAAGCGCTGGTGGCAGCTTGCCGGGTTCACGCTGGGGGGTGGGGCTGGCTTGGCCCCGTTTCTCCTCGGGATATGGCGTATGCCCGGCGCACACAGCTCCATCGCCTGCTCGAATGGACTTCGCGAGGCTATGGAGCGATTGTGGGAGCCCGCCGTTTCAGTCACCATGCCCGGTACGTTCGGGTTTAGGCCGACTGTGTTTCCCGACGATGCCGAGCGGCTAGCATGGGGCGAATGGGGCTACCAGTCATTCCCGTATATCTTCACCCTGCTGCTCATCCTTGCTATCGCATTTGCACTCGGCCGTGTGGTTCGTTCAATCCGATCCCGCTCATTTCCTCTGCTCGGCCCATTCGAATGGGCCGTTGGGGTGACCATTCTCAACCTTCTCCTTTTCATTCTGAGCAAGCGGGCCGAGTCCAGCTCTTACCGCTACCTCCTGCCTGCGCTCGTGGTATTCCCCGTTCTTCTGGCGGGCCTCTATGCCCACGGGCCCAGGGTAGTGCGCCGAATCCTCGGTGCATTGGTAATTCTCTTGGCTGGCTACAACGTGGTTACATCGGTTAGGCTGGCCCAGGAGTGGAAGCGACCCAACTTTGCTCGCGACGTGATTTCGGCTCCCGATCTTCGCCCCGCGCTGGAGCGCCTTTCGGAGTTGGGCATCGGCCACGCCGTCGCCTCCCACTGGGCCGCGTACCGGATTGGTTTTGAATCAGCAGGCGCGATAGTTTGCACCCAGCCTCAAAACGAACGCTTTCCCGGCTGGCCAATACCCTACAAGAGCGAGGTCGATGCTGCGGCTAAAATTGCCTACGTACTCACAGAGCATATTCGTTTCCTAAAGCCCTCCATTTTCGACCGCCACCTGAAGACCATGGGGGTGGAGGCCATCCGTGAGGAGGCGGGAGAATTTGTGATCTACCATGGTTTCCGGTCCCCAGCCCATGATCGCCTCACCCGTATCGCACCCTATCAGGTGCGGGCTTCTGCCGCGGAAAACCCCGATGATGCCAGCCTGATGATGGACGGGAAAGTAGAGCGCTACTGGCGCAGCGCATCGCTCCAAAATACGTCCCAGTGGGTCGAGTTTACATTTGCGGAACCCATGCAGATCGAGCGTGCCGTCCTTCATTACGGCGCGTTCGCGCACGACCGCGCCCGGGCACTTCGCTTCCGGGTACTAACTGCGAGCGGGTGGGAGACGGTTCACGATCACCTATCGGTCGAAATGGACAAATTCGCTTGGAGGGCTGGGAAACCCCTCTACGGCCACGCCCAGCAGACCTTTCCCGTTGAACGATCCGGCGTCAGGTCGCTCCGCATCGAGATCGCGGAGCCGGAACCGCGCTTCTGCTGGACGCTTGCCGAGGTGTACCTCTACGAGGCCCAGCCTATTCTAATGCCCCAATAAGCTGCCACCTGCAAGCCAGGACGCTACCCTTTCGACGGCACCGCTATCGCCTCGCCGGCAATCGCCCCGGTGGTCCAGGCCGCCTGGAGATTGAACCCACCGGTCAGTCCATCGATGTCGAGCACTTCGCCGGCGAGAAACAGCCCAGGGCAGACGCGGCTTTCCATACGGCGGAAGTCCACCTCGGACAGGTCTACCCCTCCACATGTGACGAATTCGTCCTTGTTCAGGCTCCGGCCTTCAACTCTAAACTGCGCGTGCTTCAATCCTCGAACCAAGGCCAGGAGCGCCTTACCAGAAAGACCACTCCACCGGGTCTCTTCGCGAATTCCGGCATGGTTGAGAAGGGCTGTCCAAAGGCGTGAGGGCAGTCCGTAGCGGGGGTGGGCAGAGAGGGTGCGGGCCGCCTCGGTGCGGCGGCATTCCTCCAGCTCGCTGTGCAAAACGCCCTCTTTCGCTCCAGGGGCAAAGTCCACCGTCAATTCGAACCGGTAGCCGAGGCTGTGAAACGTGCGGGCACCCCAGGCGCTGAGCTTGAGGATGGCCGGGCCGCTCAGTCCCCAGTGGGTTATGAGAAGCGGGCCCGTCTGGTGGATACCCCCTGCGGACACCCGTACATCGGCCACCGAAATGCCCGAAAGGCCGGCAAGGCGTGCGTCATCGATATGAAAAGTAAAAAGCGAGGGGACCGGTGCTTCGATGCGATGTCCAAGCGAGGCCGCCAGCTCGAACCCTCCGGAGGCCGTGTTTCCTCCGGTCGCCAGAAGGACGCGGTCTGCATGGATGATGTCTCCCTGGCCTACAGTAAGCCTGAACGATCCTTCACGGGCTTCGATTGCGGATACGCCAGAACGCAGGCGGAGTTCGACGCCCTGGTTTTTCGCCTCCTCGACGAGGCACTCCGTAATCGATTCCGAGCGGTCCGAACAGGGAAACATGCGCCCGTCCTCTTCGGCCTTGAGCTGAACCCCACGCTCCTCGAACCACTCGACAACATTCCTGGGCTGGAACCGATGAAACGGTCCGAGGAGTTCCTTGCCGCCACGGGGATAAAACGTGGCCAGGCGGCGGGGGTCGAAGCAGGCGTGGGTGACGTTGCAGCGTCCACCGCCGGAGATGGTGACTTTCGAGAGCAGCTCCGGGCTTTTTTCGAGGAGGATGATCCGCGCACCAGGATCGGTTTGGGCAGCGTGAATCGCGCCGAAAAATCCTG
>CBFGVE010000336.1:0-3842 GCA_965651915.1 uncultured bacterium | reverse complement strand
AGGTCAGGGCCAGGCGCTGACGGTCGGCGAACTTCCAGGTCGCCGCCAGATTCGCACCCGCGCCGAAGCCGTCGCCGTCGAGGCGGGCGGTGCCGCTGGGGAACGGGCCATCGAGGAAGAACCCCCAGGGATAGCCCTGCTTCATATCGAGCCGGGACCAGTATAGGTTGGCTCCCGCCGCGACCGAAAGCTGGTCATTCAGGCGAGCCGAGATCGTCGGATTGAGATCGACCATGATCAGCCGGGCAAAATAGGGCGCCGCGGGTCCGAACGGGGAGGCCTTGTCCCACTCGGTCTGCTGCCCAAAAGGAGTGGTGAGCCCCACCCCGGCCACCAGCCCGTCCTGGAGGGGCCAGATGCCGTAGAAGTTCGGCAGGATGGCGACATTGTCCTCGGGCGAGCCCTTGCGCCCGTCCTCGCCGGTAAACTCCGCATCGGGATACACCATCACATAGGCAGCGTGGAAGGAAGACTCCTGGACGTCGGCGAGGTTCGCCGGGTTGTGGGTGAGCGCGGTGCCGTCGTCGATGAACGCGATCTTGCCGCCGTCCATGCCCAGCGCCTTGCCGCCGGGCGGCGGGTTGCGGAATCCGTTGGCCTCGGCGGATGGAATGCTTGCTGCAATGGCCGCCGCGGCAGTCGCGGCGAGGCTGGCCCGGAAATAGCGGCTGGTGCTCGTCATGGGGTCCCCCTGGTTGGTTTGGCTAGTTGGTGCGGCGCTCCTCCAAAACGCCAGATGCGAGCCAGCACTATAGCAGTGCACATGCCATGCCACAACCATCCTCTATCCGGTAGTCCAGAGCGGGAGGGCCACTACCTGTAGCGATCACGAGTGTTCATTTCTGAACAAAATTGAACTTATGTACATTTTTGCTCACTGGTTGTTTTTCTGGGGCGGCGGATTACGGACGCGGTGGACCCAAACGTGGAACAGCTACCGGGCCCTGGATGGCGAGACTACGACCAAAGCAAAAGCAGGGCCGGCCGGAACCGAGGCTCGCCCCCACCCAATCGAAGGAGAACATCCCGCGTCGGCCCCAATTGTACGTTTATGTACACCAAGGGGTCGCCGCCAATTAATTTTATACTTTTATGATTGCATCGTAGAACGCTTTACGTTTTAAGTGTACGGAAATGTACGAACCCCGCCCTTGGGAAGCACTCGGGGAAACTACCTGCCGCCCCATCCGGTGGCCCGTTCGCCCTGGACGGTCGCTCAAATCCAACCCTGCGGAGCACTGCCAACGATGACCCGCGCCGAGAGAGTCGTAGTGACGGGCCTCGGGATTCTGGCCCCCGGAGGAAAGGATCCGGACAGCTTCTGGTCCTCGCTGGTCGAGCGCCGCAGCGGCATCGGCCCCATCACCCTCTTCGACGCCAGCGCGCTGAAGTCACGGATTGCCGGCGAGGTGGTGGAATTCGATCCCTCCGACCACATCGACGCCGCGGAGAAGCCTCACCGCATGGCCCGGCATACCCAGATGGGGCTCTCGGCCGCCCTGATGGCCCTGCGCGACTGCGGGCTGAGCACCAACCCCGAGGTTCTGAATCCGGAAACCCAGATACCGGTGGTCATCGGGGTGAGCACGACCGCCTTCGACATCGTGAACCGCGGCCTGGAAATGATCATCAAGCGGGGTCCCACCCACGCCACCCCCTTTGTGGTCACCGAAGCGCCTCCACAAGCCATCGCAAGCTCGATCGCCATGAAGCTCAAACGGCGGGCCGAGGCGATCACCCTATCGACCGCCTGCGCCTCGGGCCTGGACGCCATCGCCCACGCCTACCACCTCGTGCGTTCCGGCAAGACCGACATGGCGGTGGCCGGCGGGGTGGACTGCCCGATCCAGATCGTTCCCTTCGCCAACCTCTCCGCCGCCGGCCTTAGCTCGACCCGCAATGACGAACCGCACCGGGCCAGCCGCCCCTTCGACCGCGACCGCGACACCGGAGTCGTGTCCGAGGGCTGCGGCATCGTGGTGCTGGAGAACTACGAGCACGCGCTGGCCCGCGGAGCCCGCATCTACATGGAGATCCTCGGCTGCGGCACCTGTCTGGACCCCAGCCTGGACCGCCACGCCCATGGGCTGAAGCAGTCGATGCTCAACGCCCTGGCCAACAGCGGCCGGCGGACCGAGGACATCGACTTCATCAGCGCGCATGGTCCCGGCCACCCCGAACTTGACCGGGTGGAAACCGCGATGATCCGCGAGGTCTTCAGGCAGCGGGCCTACCGCATTCCCGTCTCCTCGATCAAGGGGGTGACCGGGAACCCGCTCGCGGCTGCCGGTGGTATCCAGACGGTAGCGGCTGCGCTTACCCTGTACCGCCAGACCGTCCCGCCCACCACCAACTGCGAGCATCCCGACCCGGAGTGCGACCTCGACTATGTCCAGGAAGGCCCCCGCCCCCAGCGCATCGGAACCATGATGGTGAACACCCACGGCGTTGGCGGAGGCAACAGCACCATCGTATTCGGGGCGCCGCCGGGGAGAGGCCCCTCGTGACCCCGGCCGAAATTGGGGTGGCGGTTTCGGCGCTGGCCAACCTGGGCCTGGGAATCTACATCTACGCGATCAATTCCCGGCGCACCGCCAACCAGGCCTTCCTTCTGCTCAGCCTGAACCTCTCGGCCTGGGTGTTCAGCCTGTTCATGGCTTTCGGCGCGATGGACGAAGCCCGGGCCGGCCTCTGGATCCGACAAAGCAACGCAGTCGGCGGCATTATCCCTCTGAGCTTCTACCTCTTGCTGCTCGCCCTTGCCTATCCGGAAAAAAACCTGCTCGCCATCCTGCGCGACGCGCGCTGGTGGCTCGCGGCGGCCATCGGCAACTTCGCCATCTGCCAGACCGACTTTTTCCTGCGGGGCGCCAGCGTGCAGTTTTCCGATGGCGGCACCACCCTCGTACCCGAGCCCGACTACGGGCCAGGCTTCCTCGTCTACAACCTCTACGCCCTCGCCATCCTCTTCTACATCGGCGTGCGCTTCTACCGCTTCCTTCGCCAATCCCGGGGCATCCAGAAGGCCGAGCTACAGTTCACCCTCCTGGGCGCGGTGGCCTGCGTGCTCATCGGCATTGTTTTCGGTCTGCTGGTCCACCTCTTCACCGGCAGCTCGCAGACCATCAAGATCGCCCCCTATAACGTCGCCGTTCTCAATCTGATCATCGCCTACGGCATTGCCACGCGACGAATCATGGACGTGGGCCAGTTCATCCGCACGGCGATCTCGAACCTGATCTCCCTCTCCGCCCTCGCCGCGCTCTACATGCTGGTCTGGAAAGGCGCGGATGCCGCATGGTTCCACCTCTTCCACGAGCCCGGCCCGCTGGGCCATATTCTCGGCGCCATCGCCGTGGCCCTCGCCATGTACCCGGCGCAAGGCCGCGCCCGCCGCATCACCCAGTCGATCTTTCTCAGCAGCTCGGAAGCAGATGTGCAGACCACCCTCCAGGAGGCGAGCAAGATCCTCCAGTCGATTTCCACCCTCAGCGAGCTGCTCGACCGGTTTTCAAAACTCGCGATGCAGGCGGTGGGCTCCAGCTCCATCCATATTCTCCTCGGCGACGAGCGGATGGTGAAGCAAGCCTACCCCGCCCCCACCGTCCCAAACCCACTCACGCTCAAGCCTGGCAGCATCCTCTTCGACCTGCTGGCCCGCGGGCAAGGCCCCGTCGTCCGCGACCTCGCCCAGCGCTTCCGTCCCGAGGATCTCCGCCACCAGGCAGGCAAGGAGCTTCGGGCGCTTCAATTCGACATGGCCGTCGGCATCCACTCCAAGGAACACCTCGTGGGCATCATGCTGCTGGGGCCGAGAACCAGCGGTCGCATTTATGGTTCAA
>CBFGVE010000335.1:0-3846 GCA_965651915.1 uncultured bacterium | reverse complement strand
GCTGTCCAATCGTTTTCGCACTCCGACGAGGGAGGAAAAAGGATCGAACACTTCGAGCTTCTGCTCCGGCGTGAGGAGGGGGCCTTCGTTGGCCACGCTGATGCGTAGCGACTGGCCTGGCCTCAATTGGCAGGCCAGTCTGACGGCACTACCCGAGCGGGCGTGCTGGAGGGCATTCCAGAGCAGGTTGCTGATCATCCTGGGGAACAGGTTGGGATCCGCGTGCATGACTAGATCGCGGGTGTAGTCGAACTGGAGGTCGATCCGGTTGTCGGTAAGCGTGGCGGCGGGCTGCAGTTCATCGACCAGTTCCTGAAGCAGTTCGGCGGGCCGTATCTGCTTGACGTCGAGCGCGAGCCGGCCTTCCTCCATTTTACGGATGTCTAGCAGGGCGCTGGTTTCGCTCAGTAGCCGCTTGGCGGCGGCCTGCATGGCCTGAAGCAATTTCCGGTCGCGTTCGGCTTCTGCGCGGTGGCTTTTCTCGAACAGGGCCATGGACATTACAATGGAGGCGGTTCGTCCCTTGAGGTCGTGTACGAGCATGTCGGTGAAGGCCTGTTTGGCCCGGTCGAGATTTTCGAGCAGGTGGCGGCGCCTGCGTTCCGCATACCAGTTGGCCATGGCGAGGGCCATGCAGGCGAGCATCGCCGACAGGATCGGGCCCGGCATTGGCAGGAGGAGTCCGGGATGGGCAGCGAGTGCGAACGCGATCAACGTGAAGAGCAGGGGAACTGCAACGATTGCGCCAATCAGCCGCGCGGGCCGTTCGAGGTTCATGCCGGCCGGAAGCAGGGCGAGGAGCAGAATCAGCAGGGGGGAGAGCCAGGGGGGCAGGGGACCGAGGCGCTGGTTCTGGAGCAAATTGTCGAGAGCCATCGCGAGAAGGTCCAGCTCGGTCGCCTTGGCCTGGGTTGCGGTGTAGAAATGGTCGCGTCCGAGACCAGTGGCCGAGGCGCCAAACAGAACAATCTTGCCCTCCAGCGCGGAGCGGGCTTTGACTCCAGAGATGCCTTCGTCGAACAGGCTGGCGAGGGGGATGCGTTCAGGCATCCGATCCGGGGGGCGGAGCCTGAACGCGCCGCGCTCGTCCATGCGGAAGCTGCGTTCTCCGATACGCAGCCATTCACGCTCTAGGCGAACATCGGCGATAGCGAGCCCTTCGAGCTGGGCCACTGCGCTGAGGGCCAGAGAAGGATAGACTTTGTCGCCCATACGGACCGCGAGGGTATGGGAGCGGGTGACGCCGTCTCGGTCGGCGAAGTGGCTGTTGTGGCCTGCACCGGCGGAGGAGGCGAAGAGTTCAGGGTAGGGGGCCAGCAACGCTCCGTGGCGGAAAAAGGGAAATACTTCGCGTCGGTCGGCGGGGATGATGAACCGCTTCATGACGGCCTCGTCGGCTCGCAGTGGAGGTTTGTCGTCGAGATGGAAGGAGGAGATGACTCGTCCGTGCTCCGAGACCGCGCGGGCGAAGGTAAGGTCGGCTTCTGGGTTCTGTCGGTCCTTGTCGCTAAACAGGAAGCTCATGACCACGAGGCGCGCGTTGGTCGTGGCGGCGGTAAAATCGGCAAAGGCGGAGCGGGGCCACGGCCATGGGCCGTAGCGGGCTTCCAGCTCCCCAAGGCTTTGGTTGTCCAGATCGACGAGCAGGAGCTGGGAGGAGGGGTGGTGAAAGCGGGCGCTCCACCGGGCGAGCATATCGCTCGACCGAAGCTCGCTGAACGCGAACAGGCCGCTGGAATGGAGAAACGAAGCGATCGCCGCCGCCAGGGTACACAGCAGCACCCGGGATTTCAGGGAGGTAATCGAAGCTCGTCCGGTCCTGGCCATGCATGCATGCTAGCGGGAACGGGGGCCCGTTGCGAGGTTGTTTGTGGAAGACTACTCGGAATCAACCTCGGCGGCGATGGTTTTGGTGACGCGGATCGCCAGCAGCCGGGTGGGGGTCGCGGTCTGAACGGTGAGGGTGCAGCCGGGGGCTTCGAGAATTTCACCGGGCTTGGGAATTTTGCCGAGTTTCTGGAAAATGTAGCCGCCAATGCTGTCGTATTCCTCGGTCTCGGGGATTTGGAGACCGAGCTGGCGGTTTACCTCGTAGACCGGGAGCTTGGCCTCGACGATGAACGAGCCGTCGGACTGGGGCTGGGCGGAGGCAATGGCTGGATCGTATTCATCTTCGATCTCGCCGACAATCTCCTCGATTACATCCTCCATGGTCACGAGGCCTGCGGTGCCGCCGTATTCGTCGACCACGATGCAGATGTGGGAGCGCTGGGCTCGCATGAGGTTCAGGAGGGCGTCAATCGGCATCGATTCAGGAACATAGGGCACGGTTTTTAGCACCTTGAGAATGCTCTCCTCATCCTGATGGAGACTGAGCGCGCTGAGCAGGTCCTTCACATGAACCACGCCCCGGATCTCGTCGAGGGTCTCGTGGTATACCGGGAAGCGGGAATGGGGCGACGAACGCATGGCCTCCACCGCCTGGGCGATAGAGCTGGCGTCGGAGATGCCGTTCATATCCACTCGCGGGGTCATGATTTCCCGGGTGAGGGTGTCGCTGAACTCGAACACGCTGCGAATCCATTCCCGCTCCTCTTCCTCAAAATCCTCCTCGGGAGCGTTCTCAATGATGGAGCGGATCTCGTCCTCGCTGGTGGGTCGGTCGTCCTCGTCTGACCCCGCCTCGCAGCGCCGGTGCAGCCAGCCCTCCATGCGGGCGAACAGCCAGGCGGCGGGGAACAGGATCAGGGCGACGGCTTGGGCGAGCGGCATGAAGCCGGCCGCGATGCGGTCGGCGTAGGATTCGGAGAGTACGCGGGGAACGATGTCGAGGGCGAAAACAAAGCCCACCACCATGATGAATACGGCGGCGAAGAGCCCGGCGGGGGTGTCGGGCGAGTGGTCGCGTACGGCATGGATGGCAAGAATCAGTGAAATGACCCCGAAGGCCATGGCGCAGATCATCAACGCGGTGGGCAGGAGCGCCCAGCGCGATCGCCAGAAATCAAGCGAGCGGGTGGCCCGGGGAAATTTCTCCTGTAGCCGGGTCACGCCGGCCTCGCCGGCCAGATGGTAGGAGGCGGTCAGCACGGAAAAGAACGATCCTGCGAGCAGGCTGGCCGCGATGCCGAGAATCGAGAAAAGTGGGGACAGGGTGTCGATCAGAATCGTCATGGTCGGGGTTCCTTGAAGAATGGACCCAGCGGGGAAGTGCTGGCGGCCTCGGCGAGCCATTGCTGTTCTATCCGGTGCATCGCGTCGCGCGAGCTGGCGTCGGCATCGTCGGCGCCGGAGAGGTGGTGGCAGCCGTGGGCGATGTAGAAGGCGAGTTCGTAGTCGGCCCCATGATGGCGTGGGCCTTCCCGAAGGGCGCACTCGGCGTTGACGATGATCTCGCCGGTCCAGCCTTCGGGGTGGCCGGGCATGGGCTCGTAGGCGAAGCTGACGACATCGGTGCTTTGATCGAGACCGAAGTAGTCACGCTTGAGTGGGCGAATTCCTTCGTCATTGGTGAGGCAGATCGAGAGCATGGTCCACGGTCGCCCGGGTTCAAGCGCCTGCACGCGCGACATCACCCACCGGCTGAATGACCGTATCCGGGGCAGGTGCAGGGGAAGGGCTTGCTGGTTGTTGATTTCTATTTTCATCCTGAGGGTAGGGCGTACGGGCGTGGAGCATGTTGGTGAGACTAAAAACCAGCGACTCGCGGATGCGGGCCAGGTCGGATAACGTGAGCGAGCAGTCGTCGAGCTGTCCGTCTTTAATGCGCGCGTCGATAATGTCTTCGACCATGGTCCGAATGCGGACTGGGGTGGGTTTTTCCATTGAGCGTGACGCGGCCTCGGC
>CBFGVE010000334.1:0-3892 GCA_965651915.1 uncultured bacterium | reverse complement strand
GTGAAGCAGGATTTCTGGCCCTTCCTCGGCCTGGCCCTGGTCGCCTCCATCCTCGGTTCCATCGGCGGCGCAGTATGCGGCATCGGCGTTTTTATCACTTACCCACTTTGTTTCTCCATTCTCGGCGTCGCCTACCGCGAGGTGTTCGGCGGTGCG
Source organism: uncultured bacterium (assembly GCA_965651915.1). Taxonomy (GTDB): domain Bacteria; phylum Verrucomicrobiota; class Kiritimatiellia; order CBFGVE01; family CBFGVE01; genus CBFGVE01. The sequence goes on along the minus strand of CBFGVE010000334.1, from coordinate 3,736 downwards.
CCCGGCGGCGGGCAGACCATCGACGTGAATCCCGAGCCGCCGCCCGCAGAACCAGCGCCGGAGCCTCCCGCTCCCTAGCACGGTGCCCACCAGTTGAAGCGAATCTGCCAAATCGAGCGCACCGGACGGCGCGCCGACGCGCTGGCGCTTCATCTACCCTATGCGGCGGTGACGGGGATCCTGCTGCTTGCCTCCGCACTCTACAACCTGCTGCCGGTGCGACCGCTGGTCTGCGCCAGCCGCCATATCACCGGAATACCCTGCCTGTTCTGCGGCTCAACCCGCAGCTTCGCGGCAATGAGCGCCGGCGAGTGGTCCTGGGCTTTCTACAACAGCCCCATGGCGGCGCTGCTCTATCTGGTGGTGGCGGCGATTTTTATCTGGAATGTCGCCGGACCGCTTCTCGGTGCGCAGATCCGTCCCGGTCCGTGGCTCAAGGCGCAGTTCGCCCATCCCCGCCGCCTCATACTGCTCTTCGCCCTGCTGGTCGTTGCCAACTGGTTCTACCGGCTGTCCAGAGGCTTGGTGTAGATGGGGGGAGTTGACAAGGATCGAGACAACGATCGAGACGAAGATTAAGCAAGCCCAGGATTGAGTTCCTCGATGTCCCAATCATCGTCCCGATCATGACCTTCGGTAGTCTCCGCTGCGCTCCGGCAGCCCCGATCTTCGTCGAACCCTGATCCACAGCAAAGCGTGCCCCGCATTTCCCCTCCCGCTCCTCCGGCTTGTCCGGGGAAGCGGAACAATTCTGCCTGACGGCACCACCCCCGCCCATTTTTTGGGGGGGGCGGCTTCCGGGATCCCAATCATTCCGTCCCCCGAGCAAGCTCGAGGGACGGTGGGGCTTTAGGCCGCAGGCAGAAACACCGCCAGCCACACCGTGGACGCGTCGGGATCGGTCCAGGCCACGCGGTGGCGGCGGCGGGCGGGGATCAGGATGGCGTCGCCCGGGCAGAGCGCACAGGCTTCCGCCCCGTCCTCGAATTCAAGGCGGGCCGCGCCGCCGAGCAACAGCACCCACTCGTCCTCCTCCTGGTCGTACCAGAATCCGGGCGGCGAGCACTGGCCCCGCGACACGATGCGCTCGATCCGCACGCCCTCGCGCTCAAGCAGCGCCTCGACCACCTCGCCCCCCTCGGCACCCGGCAGCGCGGACAGCAAATTGAGCGGCTTCATTCCCTACTCTACCTCAAGGCTCTTAATCGGAAGAGCATGCCCAAATCCTAGATGGCGGCGGCGTGCTCGGCCGTGGCGGCGGGGCGGTGGATCGCGGCGCCGATGAAATCGCGGAAGAGCGGATGGGGCACCAGCGGCTGGGACTTCAGCTCGGGGTGGAACTGGACGGCGAGGAACCAGGGGTGGTCGCGCAGCTCGATGATCTCGACCAACTGGCCGTCGGGGGAGAGGCCGCTCAGCATCAGGCCCTTGGCCTCCAGGCGCTCGCGGTAGCCGTTGTTCACCTCGTAGCGGTGGCGGTGGCGTTCGCTGATCTCGGCCCGGCCATAGGCCTCGTGGGCGCGGGAACCCTTCTCCAGCTTGCAGGGCCAGGCACCCAGGCGCATGGTGCCGCCGAGATCGACGACCTGCTCCTGCTCCTCCATGAGGCACACCACCGGATGGGGGGTCTGGGGGTCCACCTCGGTCGAGTTGGCCCGCTCGAAGCCGCACACGTGGCGGGCGAACTCGATCAGGGCGCACTGCATTCCGAGGCAGATACCGAAGAAGGGGATGCCGTTCTCCCGGGCGTAGCGTATCGCCTCGATCTTGCCCTCGATCCCGCGCATGCCGAAACCGCCGGGGACGAGCAGCCCGTCGATGCGGGAGAAGGTCTCGGCAGCCTTGTCCTCCTCCAGCTCCTCGGCCGAGATCTTCACGATATCGGCGGCGTAGCCGTGGGCGATCGCCCCGTGGTCTATCGCCTCGAAAATGGACTTGTAGGCGTCCTGCAGCTCGGAGTATTTGCCGACGACCCCGATGCGGACCCGGCCCTGGGGCTGGATGATGGTCTGCACCATCTTGCGCCACTTCTCCAGCTTGGCAGCGGGGCGGGTGATGCGGAACTTGACCATGATGATCTCGTCGAGCGCCTGCTCGGAGAGGACGAGCGGCAGCTCGTAGATGCTGTGGGCGACGTCGCGCTCTTCGATCACCGCGTGGCGGGGCACGTTGCAGAACAGCGAAAGCTTCTTGAGCACCTCCTCGGAGAGCGGGTGCTCGGTGCGGCAGATGAGCACGTCGGGGAGGATGCCGATCTCGCGGAGCTTGGCGACGCTCTGCTGGCTCGGCTTGGTCTTCACCTCGCCCGCCGCCTTGATGTAGGGCACGTAGGTCAGGTGGATGTACATCACGTTCTCGGGACCTTCCTCCAGTCCAATCTGGCGGATGGCTTCGAGAAAGGTGAGGCCCTCGATATCGCCGACCGTGCCGCCGATTTCGACGATCACCACGTCCACATCCTTCTCGGCGATGCTGCGGACGCAGGACTTGATCTGGTCGGTGATGTGGGGAACCATCTGGACGGTGCCGCCGAGATAGTCGCCGCGGCGCTCCTTGTGGAGCACGTCCCAGTAGATGCGGCCGGCGGTGAAGCTGCTCTTGCGGGAGGTGGGCTGGCCGGTGAAGCGCTCGTAGTGGCCGAGGTCGAGATCGGTCTCGGCCCCGTCGTCCGTGACGTAGACCTCGCCGTGCTGGTAGGGGCTCATCGTGCCCGGATCGACGTTGAGGTAGGGGTCGAGCTTCTGCATGCGGATTCGGAGCCCGCGATTGATCAGCAGCCGCCCGATGGAGGCCGCCGTGAGACCCTTGCCCAGGGAGGAAACCACGCCGCCGGTTACGAAGATAAATTTTGCCATGGAGATGCCGCCGTGCTTGGAATGGGGATTGCCGTGCTCAGCACATCGTACTTAGACGAGCAGGCTGGCGAAAACAAGGCCAAGTTTGCCGGGCGGGGAAAAAACTGCGGCGCTAACGCGGAAGGCCGCGGGGGCGGTGGCGCTGGAAATCGCCGTGGTGGTGGGTGAACCAATGGGCCGCGGCGCGGTCCCACCCAATGTCGTAGCCCGCCTTCTCGCTCTCGATCCACTTGTGGGCGTGGATCTCGCGCTTGATGCGTTCCCAGTCGCTCACCAGCGTGGAGGAGCGCACCCATTCCGGCACCGGCGCATTTGATTTGCTTGACTTATGGCGGCGCATTTCAGCCTCCCGTCTACCGATTTTTCTCCATTTGATTTTGATTTCCCATTGCAAGTTCCCAGCTAGACCCTTATTCAATCTAGCTCACTCCCATTCAAAAATCACGACTTAAACCGGGCTCGAACGCCCGCCCACAAAGGATTCGACCCATGAGCGCACAAACCGTTGTTCTTATTCCCGGCGACGGGATCGGCCCCGAAGTCACCGCCGCCGTCAAAAGCATCCTGGCCGCAGCCGGCGCCGGGATCGAGTGGGAGGAGCACCAGGCAGGTATCGCCGCGCTCGCCGAGGGCAGCGAGGTGCTGCCCGAATCCACCCTCGAGGCCGTGCGCCAGCACCACGTCGCCCTCAAGGGCCCCTGCACCACGCCCGTGGGCAAAGGCTTCTCCTCGATCAACGTGCAGCTCCGCAAGAAGCTGGACCTCTACGCGGCGGTCCGCCCGGTACGCAGCATGCCCGGCGTCAAGACCCGCTTCGACAACATCGACATGGTAATCATCCGCGAGAACACCGAGGGCCTCTCCAGCGGCATCGAGAGCGA
>CBFGVE010000333.1:0-3902 GCA_965651915.1 uncultured bacterium | reverse complement strand
GCCTGGCACCAGATCTCCATGGAAACATCATCGGGGTGCAGGGAAACCTCTGGTCCGAGTTCATCGCGACGCCCACCCATGCGGAGTACATGCTGTTTCCCCGCCTGGTGGCCATTGCCGAGCTGGCTTGGTCGCCGGCAGAGGGCCTGGACTTCGCGGACTTCGAGCGCAGGCTGAAGCCCTTTGTCGGCCTGCTGCGCTCGCGTGGGGTTCCGGTGTACGACCCGGTCGAGCATCCAACCCTGGACGGCCGATAACCTCGGGGCGGCGATCTAGATTGCGCCCTCGCCAATCGAGGCTTTACCTCGCCTAGCGGGCGGGCGCGACCAGGAGGATGGAGTCGAGCCGCAGTCGGGCTTCGCCCAGCGCTTCGTCGAGCGCGGCGATGCGGCGGGCCAGCTCGTCGATTTCCTCCTGGCGCACGTGGTCGTTGACCTTGCGTAGCTCGACGAGCCGGGCCAGCTCGCCGCCGAGGTGCTGGCGCATCTGGTCGCGGGCCTGTTCGATGGTTTCGTCGGCCTGCTCCTCCGCCGATCTTCGGGCGGAGGCGATGAGCGCACCCAGAGCCTCGCGCAGCCTCGGGCTGCCGTCGAAGAAGGCCCACACGTCGCCGGGCCTCAGGTCGTCGGGTGGTCCATCCAGGCTCTGTCCGCGCGCATCGAGGGTCACTTCGATAGGCGTTGGAGGAAGGAAAGGCAGGTGGCCAGTCTGGGGCGGGGCCACGCATTCGAGGACGAAGACCGCGCAGAGCGCTACGCGCTCGGCCGACTCGGAAAGGGCGAACGCGGCGTTGCCTTGGGGCGAGCCGAGCAGGAGGTCCATCGCGCCCTCGACCATGGGATGGTCCCAGCTCATGAGGGTGATGTCCTCGCGGGCGATGGCGCGAGCGCGGTCGAGGGTGACCAGCAGTTGCTCCTCGCGTAGCGGGAAGTCATCGGTGAACAGGTGTCCGCGCAGCAGCAGGTAGTCGCGTCCGCTCAGCTTCTCGGCATGTACGCCGAAATGGTCGAGGAGCGAGAGCAGGTAATCCTCGAGGCCGGGATCGGTGTCGAGCTGGCGTATCTGCTGGACGAGTCCGGCGGCTACATCGGGCCGGAAGGAATTGAGTTCGAGCAGGCGGTCGCGTCCGGCCTCGATCTCCTTCACGACCCGCCGGTGCTCCTTGCGGGTTTCCTTGATGAGGGCGTCGGTGATGTGGCCGAGGCGCTCGCCGAAGCGCTGCATGAGTTCGTAGCCGCCGACCAGCGGGGTCTCGAAGGCGTCGAGGCCCTCGTGGAGCCAGCGGGCGCGGTCCTCCTCGGGCGAGCCTTTGCGGTAGGGGACGTGGATGTGGATGTCGCCGGTCTGGCCGATGCGGTCGAGGCGGCCGATGCGCTGTTCGAGCATCTCCGGATCGTCGGGCAGCCCGAGGAGCACGAGGTGCTGGACGAACTGGAAGTTGCGGCCCTCGCCGCCGATCTCCGAGGCGATGAGCAGCCGGGCGCCGTCGGGCTCGGCGAACCAGGCGGCCTGGCGGTCGCACTGGATCAGCGGAAGATCCTCGTGGAACAGCGCGGTGTTCACGCTGATGAGCTTCTGGAGCGCACGGTGGACGCGGCCCACCTCCTCGCGCCCGGAGCAGATGGCGAGCACCTTGGTGTCGGGATGCTCGCGCAGGAAGTCGGCCAGCCAGCGCACCGCCGGGTTCACTGCGGCGTCGGGGTCGCGGGCGAGTGGTACGGGGTGGTAGTAGCGGCGGGGGAAGCCGGGCATGGCCGAGCGGGTGTTGCGGAAGATCACCCGGCCCGGGCCGTGGCGGTCGAGCCAGGCGCGCAGGGCCTTCTCGTCGCCGGCATCGAGCATGGCCTTGGCCTCGGCGGCGACCTTGCGGAAACGGGCGCGCTCCTCCACGAAACGACCGTAGTCTGGGTACCGGTGGGGGTCGAGGAGCCGCAGCCGGGCGAAGTGGCTTTCCAGCCCCATCTGCTCCGGCGTCGCGGTGAGCAGGAGGAGGCCGGGCGCGGACCGCGCGAGGTGCTCGGCCACGGCGTATTCGGGGCTGGGGGCGTCGGGCGACCAGCGCAGGTGGTGGGCTTCGTCCACGATCAGAAGGTCCCAGCCGGCCTCGGCGGCGGCGAGGGCTCGGCGCGGCTCGCCGCAGAGCCAGTCGAGCGAGCAGAGCACGCGCTGCTCTTCGAGGAACACGTTCGCGCCGGGCTCGCTCTCGGTCATCGCCTGGCAGCGCTCCTCGTCGTAGATGCTGAAGTTCAGGTTGAAGCGTCGGAGCAGCTCGACATACCACTGGTGGACGAGGGGCGAGGGCACGAGGATGAGCACCCGCCGGATGCGCCCGGTGACGAGCAGGCGGTGGAGAATAAGGCAGGCCTCGATAGTCTTGCCTAGGCCCACCTCGTCGGAGAGCAGGACGCGGGGCAGCATGCGCCGGCTGACCTCGTGGGCGATGTAGAGCTGGTGGGGGACGAGTTCGACCTTGCCGCCGGCGAAGCCGCGCAGGGGCGAGCGGCACAGCTCCTCGCGCCGGCGCAGGGTCGCCAGCCGCAGGGCGAAGGTGGCGGGCTCGTCGGCCTGCCCGGCGAGCAGGCGCTCCTCCGGCTGGTCGAAGCCGGTCTCGGCGGCCACCTCGGATTCGGGCAGGGCGTGTCCGCCGCCGTGGTAGGTGATGAGTCCGCCGTTCTCCTCCAGGCGCTCGACGCGGAGGCGTTGCCCGCCGGGTCCACCGATCTCGTCGCCCACGCGGTAGCGCACGCGGGCCACCGGGGCGCTGCCGATGGCGTAGGTGCGGGTTTCATCGGCGGCGGGGAAACGGAACTCGACGCGGCGGCGGTCGGTCTCGACGACGAGGCCGAGGCCCAGCTCGGGCTCCGACTCGCTGATCCAGCGCTGTCCGGGAATAAAAGGTTCTCTGGGGTCGCTCATGGCCGCGAGACTACGGGCAGCAAGCGCCCCAGTGCAAGCCTGCGACGAAAGGTGGACTGTAAAGTTCTGAGTTGGTGTCTGATCTATTAATGTATTATCGTGTATCGCTATCAACCTAAGGAGAATCATCATGTTGGCGATAAAGGCGAAATATGACAACGGCGTTGTTCGCTGGCTGGAGAATCCGCCTGTCAGCGGTAAACATGATCTGATTGTGTTGTTTGCAGATATGGCCGAGGCGCAGCCCCAAAGTGGTCCGTCCTCACAAACGGGGGATATTCGAATGAGCGAAGAGGCGTTGCAGCCTTTGCCCGAACTGAGCGGTTCGGTTCCTGATGGCTGGAAAGAGGCCATTTATGGCGGATGACATCCTGCTTGATGCCGGTCTATTTATCGGTGCCTTGCTTAAAAACGACCCCAGGCACGAAGAAGCTCTCACGGTGGTAGAAGCTGCTCGAAGCGGACGTTTTCCGGGCGTCACCACCGTTGGCATTTTGTCGGAGGTCTATGCCGCGTTGACGTGGGAGGGTGCGAAACCACAGCAAGAGCCAGATATCGCGGCCCAAGCGGTTCTAGCTATTATCACCAAACCCTCGCAAATCCGGGTTATCGGCGAAACAACCGATGTTGTGCCCCGCATGCTTGAACTGGCCAAAATGCTTAAACTCCATGCCCGCCGCATCCACGATGCGCGTCATGCCGCCACGGCATTAGTGCGAGGAGTGGGCTGTGTTGCGACCTATGATCAGGGAGACTGGGATAGGTTTGTATGTCATGGCTTGACGGTGATAACACCTGCGAAGTTAGCAATGAATCCGGGTTTTTATTCGTAACGCAGGCCTGGCCGCTCTCGTCCCTGGCCATTAAGTTCACCTGGTTTCACCAGCCTAGGCAAGCTGCCGCAGCGCCCAGGCGGCGTGGTGGCTGATGAGTGGGTCGGGGTCGCGGGCCGCTGCTTCTAGCGCGGCTACGCCCTCGCGGCTGCG
>CBFGVE010000332.1:0-3909 GCA_965651915.1 uncultured bacterium | reverse complement strand
GACGCTCCGCAGGGGGCCGAACCCACCGAGGAAGGGGGCGAAGGGAGCGAGCAGATCCGTATGCTCCTGAATTCCCTGAGCAAGTCCCAGTCCAAGGTACAGACCTTTACCGAGTCGCTCAGCGCGACCAACCGGCGCCGCAGCTACCTGGAGAAGATGCGGGCCGACCACCTGGCCCGTTTCGAGAAGATCGCCGAGGAGCTTGCCCTCATCCAGAACGCCATCGACCGGGTAGTCACGCTGATCGAGAATGCCGACACCGGCGTTCCGCCGGACTACGACGAGGACGACGGGGACGAGAGCGCCTAGGCGCGGTCACGCCTATCCCGCCCGCCATGCGACTTAGCCCCAGCCGTTTCTCTATCCCGCTTGCTTGCTGGCTGCTGTGCAACCCCGCCGCCGGGCAGGGCCTGGGCGACTATGAAGTAGACTGGGAGTTTATCGGCGAGCAGGCCCACGCTCTAGGCAACAAGGCCGCCAAGCATTTCGAGTTGCCCTTCGAGCTTCCGCCGCCGGGCGACTGGAAGGCCTCGCTCGGACTGGTCGAAAAGGCGCTAAAGGAAGGCTCGCTTTCCGACCTCGCCCGGCTCGCACCCTACGCCCGTCAGGCCCGCCAGCTTCTCGCCGACTACCCTCAAGCAGAGCCCTATGTGGACTGGCTCATGCAGCGGCTCGACTATCTGGACATTGCCGAGGAGGAAGTGCGCCGCGCGCCGACTCCCCCGCAAGCAACCCACCGCCCTCCCGCAAACCCCGGTAGCCGTCCACCCACTACGCGCCCCCCCTCTCCGCCACCATCCCGCGAATCCAGCGGCGAGGCGTGGAAGAAGAAGGTGGCCAAGCGGCCGCAACCCCGCGGGGCCGCCGCGCTTGTCCCCCGGGTCAAACCGGAGTTCCAGCGCGAAGGCGTCCCTCCGGAGCTGGTCTGGCTGGCTGAAGTGGAGTCATCCTTCAATCCCGAGGCGCGGAGCCCGGTCGGTGCCAAGGGGCTCTTCCAGTTCATGCCGGCGACCGCCCGGCATATGGGGCTGCAAACCGCGCCGGTCGACGAGCGAACCCATCCCGAAAAAAGCGCACGGGCGGCGGCCCAGTATCTGCGCTACCTGCACGGCCGTTTCAACGACTGGCCGCTGGCGCTGGCCGCCTACAATGCCGGGGAGGGCAGGGTGGGAAAGCTGGCGCGGCTTCATGGCCATAGCTTCGAGTCCATCGCCCCGCACCTGCCCGCCGAGACGCGGATGTATGTGCCGAAAGTGCTGGCGACGGTATCCCTGCGCGAGGGGATTGATGCGGGCAACCTTCCGCCGCCCCGTCCGCGGGGCTAAGCAGGCAGCCCGGCCAATGCGTCCGAATCAGGGCGCTGGGGCGTTAGTCGAGCGGGGGCGGCACGACGATGGCATTCCGGCAGTTGGGGCAGAGGATTTTCTTGCCCACGCCGGCGGCGGGAACCGCCAGCTTCTGGCCGCAGCGGACGCAGTAGAACTTTACCGGCTCGGCCTTGGGCGACTTGTCGAGCCCTTCGATCCGGGGACCCGGCTTATCCTTTTCGACCGGCAACTCCTGGAGAATCGTCTCGGGGCGCAAAGGCTTGGAGATACGGTCGGTGCGGGCGAGCGGCGGCTCGGACGCCTTCGGGGCGGGCACTTCCAACGGCTTGGCCGGCTCCGCGGCCTTTGACGCTTCTTCGGGCTTGGGCTGGAGTTCGGTCTTCGCCTCGGGCTCAGAGGCGGGAGCCGCGTCGGCGGGAGGGGAAACGGGCTGTTCCGCAGACGGGGCGGGGGAAGTCGCCTGAGCGGTAGAAGCTGCACCAGAGGCGGAGGAATCGGCGACCGACTCTGAAGGCGTTTCTGCCGCATCGGCTGCCGCTTCGGGACTCGCGGCGACCGGTGCGGAGCCCGGAGCCTTCGGACGCGTGATGATGGTCTTCTTCTTGATTACGATTCGCTTGATGGGCGTCGGTTCGGGCATTCTATTCTCCGCCTTTGTTGGTGGATGAAGATACCGACCCACGTTTTAAAGTGCAACAGTTTTCGATCCTTGATAGGCTGTTCCCAATCGAAGGATCCCATTATGAATACCCGCATCGCCGCACTCGCCGCACTTGCAGTCATCTGGGCGGCCTCGCTGGCCGGAGCCTACCGGCTCGGACGAGGCAGCTCCGCCGAGCCCCCCACCGTACAACCCCCGCCTGCACCAGAGGTCGTGGATATGGCGCCTCCCGCCTCGACAGCCTCGCCATCCACCCCAGCCGAAACTTCCGCCCCCACCGACCGAGTTTCCGCCAGCCAAATTCTCCGCGACATTGGCCCCGATGCCCACGCCAGCGCCTCCGAGCCCCCCTTCTCGGCCACCAATCCGTTTCCGCTCCGGCGGGCTTTACAGAATAACGACCCCATACTCCGCGCGGCCGCGTTCAGCCGAATTCTCGAACAGCTCGATGCCGACAACATTGAGGCGGCGGTCAAGGAGTTCGATGCCATGCCCCCTGGCTTCGACCGGGGACGCGAGTTCAATCTGCTGCTGTATGCATGGGGCCGGATCGATGGCGCCGCAGCCCTGGCCTATCTTGAAGAGCGGGGCGAAACGCGGCGCGCGGGCATGGGGCGGGGCGCCGAGCGCATGGGTGCGTTCAGCGTCATGAGCGGATGGGCCAGCACCGATCCCGACGGGGCGCTGGCATGGCTTAGCCAGAACCAGACCGAAGATGGCAACAGTCCGCTCGTCCTCGGCATCATCAATGGCATCGCCCCCACGAACCTTCAGAAAGCCTCCGAGATCATGTACGATCTTCCGCTAGGCTGGCAGCGGAACCGCGCCGCCGACATGCTAATCGACCACTACCTCCAGCAGGGTACAGGCTTCACCACCCGCTGGGCGGAGAACTTGCCCTCTGGCGAGCTGAAGAGCGGCATCCTTTCCCGCGTGGCGGGCCGCCTCGCCGATGCCGACCCCGCCGCATCGGCAGACTGGGTCCTATCCCTGTCGGAAGGCGAGGAGAAGGAACAGGCACTCACCAGCCTCGTGCAGCAGTGGAGCCGGCAGGACCCGGCCAAGGCCTCGGAATGGGTGGACTCGCTCTCCTCTCCCGAGCTCAAGGCCCAGGGCTACCGGGCGATCGTGGATACCCACCTGCGACGACGGGACGTGGCTGCGGCGACGGCATTTGTGAATCAGCGCAATCCCGGCCCCGAACTGGACCCCGCCATCGGCCGGCTCGCCCAGTGGCTGCGCCGGAGCGACCCGCCGACCGCCCTTTCCTGGGCCGCCGCCGTGAGCAACAACGAACAGCGCTTCGCCCTCATGGACGAGATCGTGAAGGACTGGTCCCAGCGCGACCCCGAGGCCGCCCGGGCCTTTCTCGGCCAAAGCAGGTAGGGCTATGCGCGGCGCCCCCCACATTAGCTTCCGGGTGGCGGCTTCGCTCACCCTGGCCGCAGGCCTGTCGGGCTGCTTCACCGCGCGCTCCACCTACACCCAGCGGGGTCCAGTCGCCGACGCCCCCGCCTCAGCGGCGACCCAGCGGCGCGAGGCGCTTCTCGCCGACCTCGAAGCGCAGGCGCTGCCGGCCGCAGAGTCCGCCTACATCGCCGCCGCGATCGAGCACGACGCCCTTCGCGACCGCGCCGACTACTTCGAACAGCGCTACCAGTCCCGCTCGGCAAGCGCCGTGGAGGCGCTCGAAGCCCTGCCCGAAATGGAGCGACGCGCCGAAGGCATCCGCTCGCGCAGCGCCGCCATGGACCTGCTCGCCGAGGCGCGGGGATACGAAAACAGCGGCCACCTCGCCCGCGAGGCGCGCGCCGACTATGCGCGCGCCCTTGAAGAGCTGGAGGCGGCCGAGGCCGTCTGCGACCGCGCCGGAGCCGCAATGGAGGCGGATAAACTGGACGAAACCCCGCTGAACTTCAC